>JAQUBO010000270.1 GCA_028686735.1 Bacteroidales bacterium | reverse complement strand
ACAAAACAAATTATGGTACTTGGCTTAGAATAATCGAATGGATTATAACAGGACTATTTACAATTGAATATGGTCTTAGGATATGGGTTTTAAATAAAAAATCAAAATATATTTTTAGTTTTTATGGCCTTGTTGATTTGTTGGCTATATTACCCTCATTTATTGGATTATTTATAGCAGGCACTCATTTGCTTACCGTCATCAGGACATTACGTTTACTAAGGATTTTTTCAATCTTTCAACTTAGTAACTACACAAAACAGGGAAATATTATTATAAAATCAATCACTAACAGCTGGTCAAAAATTTCTGTGTTTCTTTTATCTGTTTTTGTAATAATTACAGTTATTGGAACACTAATGTATCTTATCGAAGGTGCAGAAAACGGTTTTACAAGCATCCCAATCTCGATATACTGGACAATAGTTACAATTACTACAGTTGGATATGGAGATATCTCTCCCTTAACTCCTACTGGGCAATTTATTGCAAGTTTTACTATGATAATTGGTTATGCTATTATTGCAGTCCCAACAGGAATAATAACTGCCGAAACTCTAAATACTCAAAACAAAACTATAAAATGTTTTAAATGCTCTTGTAATGAAAACGATGAGGATTCAAATTATTGCAAAATTTGTGGCGAGAGATTGAGATCCCATAAATCTGTTTGAGGTTTTATAGACTGAATTAGAATTTTTATTCTCCAATATTTTATACTATATTTGGGAAAACTCTTAAAAAATGGAAAATTTAACAAAAGCCGCAGATAAAATAAAAAATTCGGCTTATCTAAGTTGTTTTACTGGTGCAGGAATTTCTATCGAAAGTGGAATCCCTGTATTTCGAGGAGCAGATGGTCTTTATTCAAAATTTGACCAAAGTTTACTCGAAATAAGTTCTTATCAATACAATACATCAAAATCCTGGAAAGCAATAAAAAAAGTTTTTTATGATAGCTTTATAAATGCAAAGCCAAATCTTGCTCATAAAATTCTAAGCAAATGGGAAACTAATGGATTATTAAAATCTGTTACAACTCAAAATATTGATAATTTACATCGTCAAGCTGGTAGTAAAAATGTGATAGAGTATCATGGGAACAAAGAGTATTTTGTATGCTTTGATTGTGAAGAACGATACGCTAATGAAGAGTTAAAACTTACGCAAGATCCACCTAAATGCTTAAAGTGTGGAGGATTATTAAAACCAGATTTTATCTTTTTTGGAGAACCTATTCCAACTAATGCCGCAAACCAATCTTATAAAGAAGCGAAAAAGTCTGACGTTCATCTGATAATTGGCACCACAGGTACAGTGCAACCAGCAGCATATATTCCATATTATGCAAAAAAAGCTGGAGCTTTAATCATTGAAATAAATCCGGATGTATCAAGTTTTACAACTACATTAAGCGACATCTTTATTAAAATGAAAGCAAGTGAAGCTATGCAAAAACTTGATAAAATAATTTTTTCTTAAAATAAATCTAATATGAAAATTGTAATTGCAGAACCGCTCGGAGTGGATATAAATTTATTAGAAAGTCTTAAAATTTATTTTAAAACCAAAGGACACTATCTAAGGTATTATCCCGACCGAAACGAAAATCCTAAAGAGATAATAAAAAGAACTGCTGACGCCGATATTTTAACTGTAAGTAATATTCCAATAAGTAAAGAAATAATAGATGCTTGTCCTAATTTAAAACTAATTAATGTAGCCTTTACTGGCTATGACCACATCGATATTGAGGCTTGTAAAGAACGCAATATTATGGTTTGTAATGCTGCTGGATATTCAACTACGGCAGTTTCAGAGTTAAGCATAGGCCTTGCAATATCACTTTTACGAAATACAATCAAACTTGAAGCAAATACCCGAATTCCTGAAGATAGGAATAATTATCTTGGTGTGGAATTATCTGGTAAAAAAGTTGGTATTATTGGTACTGGTTCTATTGGATTGGCAACTGCAAAACTTTTTCATGCGTTTGGTTGCGAAATACTTGCATATAGCAGAACAAAAAAAGATATAGACTTTATAAATTATGTTTCCCTCGATAAACTCATTACAAACTCTGATATCATAAGTTTACATATTCCAGCAAATGATGCAACTAAAAACATCATAAACAAAGAAAAACTAAATTTAATGAAATCATCTGCAGTTCTTATAAATACTGCACGAGGACAAGTTCTTGACTCACAAGCTCTTGCTAATGCGTTGAAATCAAATAAAATTGCAGGTGCAGCAATCGATATTTATGAACAAGAACCGCCTTTACCAAAAAACCATCCGCTATTAGATACACCAAATACAATACTTATGCCCCACATAGCTTATGCAACAAAAGAAGCAATGATTAAACGACTTGGGATTGTAAAAACAAATATTGAAAGTTTTATTAACGGAGAATTAGAAAATAGGATTGTTTAAGTTTGATTATTTCTCTATTATAATATCATGTTTATCCAAAAGTCCAGATATATCTTGCAATGAGAATTTTGCTTTTCTAATACGGTTGTTTTCTGGATCAATAGAATAGCTTGAACTGGTTCTAAAATCAACCTTTTCGAGGATAGAATTATTAAAAATGCTGCCTGTTAAATCACAATTTAAAAAAATTGACCCAGTAAGATTACAACCAGTAAAATCGACTTCTTGCAGTTGAGAACTTTTAAAAATTGTTTTTTTAATGCTAATTTCAAAAAATGACGAGTTATTAAGTAAGCATGAATCAAAAAACAATGATAATCCAAACTCATTACAGCTTTCAAATTGAAGTCCTAAAATTTTACATGTATTGAACTTAATATCCCGAAAAGCTGTATTAATTAATTTAGTTAAACTTAAATTACATTCAATAAATTCACAATCTGAAAATAAAATATCGGATAAATCGGCATTTGAAAAATTACAATTACTAAATATACAATTATCATATTCCCCAATTTCTAATTGTTCTGCCTGAAAATCTATTTTATCAAAAGATTTGTCTTCTATATAAATCATAAATATTATACTTGAAAATTTTGTTTTTTAACATCTTTCATAATGAGAGTAAAGTAGTTATCGGGATTTTGTTGCAGACACTATCCAATTACAATTTCGTAAGGACAATGATCCGACATTACAACATTACTATGAATTTTTGCCGATTTGAGTTTATCTCTCAAGGGCTCAGTTACCATCTGGTAATCAATTCTCCATCCCAAATTTTTTGCTCTAGCTCCAGCACGATAACTCCACCAAGTATAATTATCGCCAGACTGATCAAAAACCCTAAAAGTGTCAATAAAACCACTATTAATAAATTGTGTAACCCATTCGCGTTCTTCGGGCAAGAAACCCGAAACACCTTTTTTATTCTCTGGCTTGCTAATATCAATTGGTTTATGACAAATGTTATAATCGCCTGCAAGAATTATGTTGGGACGTTCTTTTTTTAATATATCAACAAAGTTTTGAATTTCATTAAGATAATCCATTTTAACTTCTTGTCTAATATCGCCAGTTGTACCAGAGGGGAAATATGAATTTAAAATTGTAATATCTCCAAAATCTGCTCTAATCATTCTGCCCTCGATATCAAACTTATCTTTACCAATACCAATTTCAACGTAATCAGGTTCTGTTTTTGAGAAAATTGCAACTCCACTATATCCTTTTTTTACAGCCGAATGAATGTACGAATGATAACCTAATTCACTAAATTGTAAAACATCAATCTGGTCAGGCTGTGCCTTGGTTTCTTGGACACATAAGACATCGGGTTTTTCTTCCTTAAGCCAATTATATAATCCCTTGCTTGCTGCCGACCTAATTCCATTCAAATTAAAAGTAATTATCTTCATTATTTAAATTTTTTTTTTGGTTTTAAAATAATTCTAAACGGGAGTTCTAAAAATTGCTTTTTCTGCGTTACGCTCTCTCGCCAATATGCTCATTTACGCACAGTAAACTCCGCTTTTGGCTCGGTCGCAAGCCTTGAAAAATCTAA
>JAQUBO010000269.1 GCA_028686735.1 Bacteroidales bacterium | reverse complement strand
TACACAATTCCTGCGCCCTTTCGCGCCCCTGCTGCGTTTGCCATGGATTCATCAGGTGATAGAAGATCAATTTACCCAGATGAAGTTTTTCCAAGCTATGGCAAAATCCAATAACCTTACCAGTTACTCCAGCACGTTTTTTAGCTTCGTAACAACACAACATTCCAGATTTACCACCTGCCCCAATAATCAATACAGTATCTCCAGGTTTAACAAGTTTAGCAGTTTGAGCTGGTGCACCAGCAACGTCAAGAGCAGATAATACAAGGCCTTCTGGCATATTAGCTGGAATTTTAGCATAAATTCCACTTTCAAATAATATAGCTTTTCCGTCAATATCAACCTGATCAACATCAGGACGTATATCTTTAATTTTATCTATCCTCAAAGGAGTTAATGACAGCGAAACTAGAGTTGCAATTTTATCCCCCACTTTAAGGTCAATTTTATCTTTAATGGCCTCACCAATCTTCTCGACTGTTCCTAAAAGCATTCCACCAGAGCCAGTAACTGGGTTACGATGTTTTCCTTGTTTTTCGACAATACCCATCATTATTTCAGCAATTTTTGCCTTATCACCACCCGCCTGTTCTTCAATCTGAGTAAAACTGGCCGAATCAACATTTAAAGTTTGGACATCGATAAGTATCTCATTATCATAGATTTCGTCCATGTTATTGTCGATTTTATTAGCAGGTTGTGGTAAAACTCCTTGTGGTTCAATCACTCTGTGTATTCCGTACTTATTTCCTTTTTTTTGCATTTGTTAAAATTGTTAAATTATTATAAAATTTAAATTGCTTTAAGTCCTAATATTTGACGAGCTTCGGTTGGATTTGCTATTTCTCTTCCAAGTTCTTTGGCGATTCTAACCACTTTAGCAACTAATTCACCATTAGATTTTGCAAGAACCCCCTTTTCAAGATAAAGATTATCCTCGAAACCAACCCTAACATGTCCGCCCATAACAATAGCAGGTGCCGCCAGTGCAAATTCATGACGGCCAATACCAGTTACTGTCCAAGTTGACCCTGCGGGGATAGCATTTGCCATCCAAACTAGATTTCCAACTGTAGCAGAAGTACACCCCAGTACACCAAGAACAAAGTTAAATTGCATAGGAGCACCTGGTGCTTGCCCTCTCTTTACCAGATGGAGTATTGAATCAAGATGTCCCATTTCAAAACACTCATATTCAGGTTTAATATTATTCTCCATCATTCGTTTACCAAAATCTCGCATCAAAGGCATAGTATTCTCAAATACTTCATCTCCAAAATTACAAGTACCACAATCAAGTGTAGCCATTTCAATTGGCAACTCGGTGGGCTGCAATCTCTCTTCAGCAGTCATACCTACTGCCCCACCAGTTGATGGGATAAGAATTACATCTGGGCAAACCTTTAGAATAGCATCGATACACTCCTTAAAACGAGCTTTGCTCTGAGTTGGAGTTCCATCATCCTCACGAACATGAAGGTGAACAATTGCAGCGCCAGCATCATAAGCTGATTTAGCTTCTCGTACAATTTCGTCAACAGTGTATGGTACCGCAGGATTATGCTCCTTGGTTACCTCTGCACCACAGATGGCAGCTGTAATAATAAGTTTCTCCATAATTTATTTTTTTTATTATATAATTATTTTTTTAAAAATCGTAATCTAGATTACTTCCAATTCAGATTAAATATATTTTTTTAATTCGCCTAATGATTCTTCAATCATATTTGCCGCATGTTGTAAATCTTCATCTGTATGACGATAAGCCACATATCCGTGATGGAATGGCTGCAAGAACACACCTCGTCGAATTAGTTCGGTATAAAACCCTGGACGAAGTTTTTTATAAAGGTTTTGAGGATCTTTATTAAATGTTATAAAAGGCATAAATGGAGCTCCGGATATTTCAATATCGTAATCACATTTCCTAGCAATCTCTTCTAGCTTTTGACCAAAAACAGTTCCTTTAGCTTTAATAACATCAAGGACATTGTCTCTTTCGAGTATTTCGATAGTTTTTAATGCAGCCACCTGTTCCAAACTATTTGGAAAGAAAGTTGAAGACAAAAACACATTATCAGCAAGCACTTTCATATATTGTTCTTTTCCAACCACTGCACCGATAGGATAACCATTTGCCATAGCTTTACCAAAAACGGAGATATCTGGAATAACACCAAATACTTTTTGTGCACCGCCTAAATCAAACCTAAAACCACTTCTTATTTCATCATAAATTAATATTGCACCATATTTATCAGCTAAAGCACGCACACCTTCAAGAAAACCAGGAGCTGGCATTTGCACTTTATCAGCTAATGGGTGTCCTACTGGTGTAATAATAATTGCAGCAGTTTCATCTCCGTGCATTTTCATTAAATCCTCAAGTTCCTCAAGTTTGTTATAATGAAATTCGTAAACATCTTCATAAAACTTTTCAGGAATACCACCTTTAACTTCCACACACCAGTCGTGCCATCCATGATATCCGCACCGCATAACTTTAGTTCTATCAGTATTTGCACGAGCAATTCGAATTGCAGTAGTTGTAGCATCCGAACCTGTTTTTACAAAAACCGCCATTTCGGCAGAAGGAATAAGCTCAATAACTTTTTCGGCAAGTTTATTTTGAATAGGTTGTGTTAACGAAAAACAAAATCCTTTGTTTTGCATTTGTTCAATAACCGCATTATCAATTTCTTCTTCTCTATGTCCAATAATAATTGGTCCATAAGCACAAAGCATATCAATATATTCGTTACCATCAACATCGGTTACTCTACCACCTTTTGCATGTTCAAAAAATATGGGATATTCACCTGGGACAAAATTATAAGGTCTTCTAATTCCCAAAATAGCACCAGGAATAACCTTAAGAGCATCTTCATAATACTTTTCTGTAAGATCGAGTTTTAGTTTGTTTGACATAATAGCCTCCTTTTCGTTAATTAATACTAGATTTTATGGTTTCACAACATGGTCAACAAAAATAGCTTGAGTATGTACACATTCTATCTCTATTTTACCAGTTTTTACAATTTCTTTAGCTTCGACAATAACAAGATCAGCAGCCATAGCCATTAAAGGGTTAAAATTTTGGGTAGTCCCTTTATAATACAAATTCCCCTCCTCATCTGTAATACTAGCACCAATAAGTGCCACATCAGCCCTAAGTGCTTTTTCGAGCAAATAATCTTTTCCATCCAGATTTATTACCTGTTTGCCTTCCTGAGCGACAGTTCCTACACCAGTTGGAGTTAAAACGCCTCCCAATCCAGAGCCTCCGCAACGAATTCTCTCTGCAAGTGTTCCTTGAGGTACAAATTCGACTTCAATCTCCTTATTATTATATTGTTCAATTGTTGCTTTATTTGTCCCGATATGTGAAGTTATTACTTTTCTTACCTGCTTATTTGCAATTAACATACCCAGTCCTTTGTCAGCAAAAGCAGTATCATTACAAACAATTGTTAAGTCTTTTACTCCAGACTCAACAAGAGCCTTAACCATGCTATTTGGTGTCCCTGCTGCCAAAAATCCACCAATCATTATTTGCATACCATCTTTTACTTTTAAAACGGCCTCCTCCATTGTAATAAGCTTTTTCATATCTTAAAAATTTCTATATTATAGCACTTAAATTATTTCGGGTCAAAGTTACAATAATTAGATGTAATAAAAAAATTATATAATATAATTAATGAATTAATAATCTCCAATTTATAGGATTCGGTTTTAGTGCTATAATACAAAGCCAAGGCACTAAATATACTTTAAAAAAAACAATTAGTCCACATTATTTCTTCAAGAAACCACATTAGTACTTTAAGCAATACGTTTTTCATCAATTGGAGATAAAACTAGAGGACGAAGTCTATAATAGGACTAGCTTTGCTAATAAAACCAATTGACAACTTTACACATTCAATCTGGTGGTTTTAATACAAGCGTTTTGCCTTAGCAAGCATTCTAACCCGTATTATCCTAGAGTACTAAAAAGAAATAATAC
>JAQUBO010000268.1 GCA_028686735.1 Bacteroidales bacterium | reverse complement strand
ACTCGCGGAGCTGAACTTATCCACACCGGCCGCTCCGAAGAGTGCTGCCATAGCTGCTGCTGCTCCAATTTCTGCCTGACACCCATAATCGGCTCCTGCGGTTGAAACATCAGTAAAAAGTATCATTCCAAAAAAACCAGCAACTAGTAAGGAATCCAATATTTTATCTTCTTGTCCTGGGTTTAGTTCATGCCATGCAGTAAGGACTCCAGGTAAAATCCCACAACTGCCAGCTGTCGGACATGCAATGATAACACCGCTTTTAGCATTTATCTCATTTACCGCCGTTGCATACGCAGCAGATTTACCATATATATTTGCAAACAAAGAGTTTTTCTGCTGATATTCATTTATCTTTTTCGCATCGCCACCAGTTAATTTGAGCAATGATTTCTCTGATGTTGCAACTCCAGCATATACTGAATCTTTCATTATTTGCCAGTGTGCTTGCATTTTTTGATAAATATCTTCTTTTTGTGTTTTTTGCAAAGAATATTCTGTGTCGCAAATAACTTCTATTATACTTTTCCCAGTTTCATCAAGAAAAACGTCAAGCTCTTCAAAAGAATTAAATGGTAAAGAGGGCATTGTTGAATTACCTGCACTTTTAAATATTCTATTTATTTTGGGAAAATTCTCTTGTTTTTGACTTACAATATCGTTACCTTTTAACCAAAAATCAGCTTTACCAGTAATTGGTTTAGACAATTCTTTATTAAAAAACCGCACTTCAACATTACCTGCACCAATAGAAAATCCAGTAATATAATACTTCGATATATTGGTTTCAAAATGAATTTCGGTAATATTATTATTTCTTTGAGCAAGATACTTTAAATCATCGCGATCTGTACCTTTAAAGTAACCTTTAAAAGCTGCGTTTTGATTATCAAATAAAATCCCATGTTTTTTAAGATACTCAGGTTCACCATGGCTTATCATTTCAGGATGGTCTGTGTCATATCCACTTAGCCCTCCTCCTAAAGCCGAAGGGGTTTTATGCCCGACTCCAGTATCTCTAAAAGAGCCTAACAAATTAACTTTTACCCATTTAATGCACTCTCCTCTTTGTAAAACTGCCAAAATAATATTTCGTGCAATTTGACCAATTCTATTAGCACCAGCAGTATGCGAACTTGAAGGTCCAACCATTGACGGGCCAATCATATCAAAAACGCTAAGAGGTTTAATAACTGTTTGTATATAACGTTGAAAATCTTGTGAAAGACACTCAAATTGCGAAGTGGTAAGTTTTTCATTAAAATCAATCTCAACCCGATAATATTTATCTGCCTTTTTTATTGGTTTTTTTATCTGTTGAATAGTAGCTAAACTATAAGCTAACTTTTGCTTATCTAATGTCTCTAATATATTGTTTAACAATGTATTAAACGAGATATTTACACACTGAATAACAATTTGCGTAGCAGATTCTGATAATGTAGTAAAAACGCTTTGACTAATTTTACCATCCTGCCCAACAAAACGCTTTCTTAAGATTTCTTGTGACTCAATTGTAAACTCATTTTGGCGAGGAGAATTTTCTAAATCGCGATAATAAGCTGCTAAAACAAAATCCCCTTCCACATTAAAAAATACACGAAATAAATTAGCACGACCAGAGTTTCTGGTAGCAGCTTTAAGTAAAACTGAGCGAATTTGAGGAATATTATTTTTAAAAACATAAAAATCTTCAATATCTCCCTGTAAGTGATATACTTTTTTATCTGATTTTTCATTTTGTATTTCACCTATCAAATGCAAATGCGACTCATAATCCTCTACATCCATAAGCTTAAAGTAAGATGCAGGCAGTAAGTCTGTTAACAATTTTTTTATTTTACTATTCATAATATCTTTCATAATATATTGCATTAAGAGTATGCTAAGATAATAAATTCTATTAAATAGTGCTTGCAAGAGACGATCTTTTTCCGTCTATTACCTGCCTGTCAGCAGATAAATAAGAAAAGGTCAAAGATAAGGTCCTATTCACCACAAAAAATATTATTTTAAAAGCACTTTACCTAGACATTTCGTCAATTATAAAAAAAATGCAAATAAAACACATATTTTTGCATTCCATATTCTTTTTCTCCGTATATTTACAATATAAAACAAGGCATTTCTCACTTTAATTTTTAAAACATATAAATAATGAAAAGATTTACCCCCAATTTAAAGTCTCTTTGTATATCATTGAGGACTTTTGTTATCATTTTTGCGTTAGCTTTTTCATCTCAAGTATTTGCACAAGTATTATTTACACATACTGTCGATGCAGATTTTCAAAAAGGACAATACAACGATATGATTGTTGGTTCCAACAATGTGTATTTGCCTTATCAGGCAACAGCTGTAAATAGCTGGCTAACAACAACTGTGTTACCTCAAACATTGTCAAATCATAAAGCAGCAACGTGGAATAACAGGTATATTTATGTTATTGGTGGATATAACGGAGTAAATTCCACATCGACTGTTTATAGAGCGACAATAAATGCCACAGGCATCAGCTCATGGACAAGTTTAGCTTCAATACCTGGAGATCGGCGCGATCATGCAGTAGTTATTGGTAACAATACAATATATGTATTAGGCGGAAAAGATGATACTAATATGTATAACACTATTTATTACGCAAAAATTAACACTAGCGGATCTATAGGCACTTGGCAAACATCTTCCGTGTCATTGCCCTCCGATTTGTGGGGACATACTGCGGTTTATTGTAATGGATATATTTATGTTGCAGGAGGAGCGGATGATTTAACAGAAACTACAGCAACAAATGGAGTATATTGTGCTAAGGTTCTTGCAGACAATACCCTTTCAGCTTTTAGTTCTGTTAGCAATCTGCCAGCTACACGTAACGGACATACAATGGCTTGTGATGGAGACAAAATATACGTTTTAGGAGGTTTTAGTGATGGAGGAACAAATGTAAATTCTGTCTATGTCGCAAGTTCTGCTAGTGATGGCAGTCTTGGAGGTTGGGTAGCAGAAACACCATTACCTATCGACGTAAGCAATCATTCTTCAACTATTATTAATGGAATCATTACCGTCATGGCAGGAGAAATTGGAGGAACTTTAACAAAACATGTTTATTTTGCAGATATTACAAGCAGCCCTTTTGTTTGGTCAGCTGGAACAGATATGTATGATTATACAAAAAATGGAGTTGCATTTGCTCAAAATGGACAAATCATTTATTGTGGTG
Source organism: Bacteroidales bacterium (assembly GCA_028686735.1). Lineage (GTDB taxonomy): Bacteria > Bacteroidota > Bacteroidia > Bacteroidales > ML635J-15 > Bact-19. Next base: position 786 of record JAQUBO010000268.1, on the reverse strand, counting down.
GAGAAAATCTTTCAGAAACCCCTATTCACAACACACGATACGCACCACTTACATTATCATCAAATTATAAAACACAAGGACAGTTTATTTCCACCGCTTTTACAGAACTTGGAGCTGAAAGATACATCACAGAACTTACTTATTCCAAAACAATTGGAACTGGAGGCAGTTTAGAAGTTTCTTATCGTTTTGCTGGTGATGATAAAATTTGGTCTAATTGGTCGGCTTTATCTGCTGCTAGTCCAATTATAATTAATACTACAGCAAGGTATCTACAGTATAAAATTGCATTTACTAGCAATGGGACTAATAATACCACCCTACATGCCGCTAGTCTTTCTACTCCCGGCACACAGCTTTCTGGAAACCTGAATGCTATTCCAACATTTACTGCAGCAGCAAGTCCATATTGGGTTACTGGTGATATTACATTTACCGCAGGAACCCATACTTTTGAAGCTGGAACTAAACTATTGTTTTTACCTGGTATTACAATGGAAGTTGGAGCTGCCAATATTATATGTAACGGAGTCGCCGGAGATTCTGTTTACTTTACTAGCTATACCGATGAACCCGGATTATGGGGTGGGATTTACTATAATAGCAATAGTTCTAGCGGAGTTTCTTCCCAATTCAATTATACTAGCATATCAAATGCAGGAGCTGGAACTTATGCCGCAAACTTATATTGCTATTCAACAAGTGAGCCTAAGCTAAATCACTGCGATATTTATGGTTCAACGTCTAATGGAATTCGTTTACGCACATAGATCGGAAGAGCGTCGG
>JAQUBO010000072.1 GCA_028686735.1 Bacteroidales bacterium | reverse complement strand
GTAGAGAGCTTACAAGTTTACAAGTGCCGTCAAATACCGACTTTGTAAACAATATTCCTGTTCCAAATACTGGAACTAACGCAATGCAGACATATACCCAACAATATGCATACGATGAAATTGGGAATATTACTCAAATGAAATCTGTTGGCGATTGGACTAGGGATTATATTTACGACACCAGTACTAATCAATTGTTAAGGCATACGGGTTCTACCAATGTTTACACTTATGATGCCCACGGCAATATGCTCACAATGCCACACTTAACAAGTATGGTTTGGGATTTCAAAGATCAATTGGTAAGTGCAGGAAATGGAACAGTAACTTCATATTATAATTACGATGCAGAAGGTAACAGAACGAGAAAAGTTGTAGAAAAACCCGGCGGAATACGCGAAGAGCGTTATTACGTTGGTGGTTACGAAGTTTTTCGTAAATACATAAGCAACAGTCTCGATACAGAACGTGAAACCGTTCATATTATGGACGACAGAGACCGTTTTGCAATGATGGATACACTTACCGTCGAAAATGGCACAACTTTAACAACTCCTGTAGAAACAATACGTTACCAGTATTCCAATCATTTGGGTTCTGCTTGCTTGGAGCTTAATGGCTCCGCAGATATTATTAGTTACGAAGAATACCACCCATTTGGGACAACAAGTTACCGCAGTGGTAGAAATGAAGTTGATGTGTCGTTGAAACGATACAGGTATGTTGGTAAAGAGCGGGATGAAGAAACAGGATTGTATTATTATGGTGCAAGGTATTATGCTGCGTGGATTGCACGTTGGATAAGCCCAGACCCAATGAAAGAAGAACGAATTTGGGTAACACCATATAATTATTGTCAGAATAATCCGGTTGTGAGAGTTGACCCAACGGGTGCACTTGATGATGAATGGGATGTAAATATTAAAACTGGTGCAGTAACACATGTAAACACAAAAGGAGGAATAAAGGAACAAACAATCAATATAAAAGATGAAAATGGGAAAATACTTAACAGCGAAACGTATGATGCTACTGGATTTGATGTGGCTTTAACAGAAGATGGAGTTAATATTTTCGCTTCAAATTTTCTTGATCATCAATATTCAGGTAGTAATAGTAACGTCATTGTGGCTTATGCACCTGATGGGATGTTTCTATCAACAGGTTCCAATTCACGTTTTGGTGTTGCACAAATAGAGAGTGCCCCATCCATTAATGATGGTTTAAATGATATCAATCAAATTATTAATGCATCAAGTTATTTTATTCCTGACTCCAAAAATTTAGTTAAGGATGGAATGTGGTTAGCAAAAAATGGCAAATGGACACCAATTGCAAATCAACCAAATCGATGGACTGGGTCGAAAACCAAGGTGTTAAATAATGCAAATAAGTTAAAAGTATTGAACCGTGCATTCTTTTACACTGGGGGCTTAATTTCTTTGACACAGTTTGGAGTGAATGTTTATAATGAAGATTATCTAAGTGCAGGAAAGAACGTGCTTGATATTGCAATGAGTGCTGCTGGAACTTTTGGAGGAACTCCTGGTCTTATAATAAGTCTCACCTATTTTAGCTTAGATGCACTTGGCACATTTAATCCACCACCTGCTCAAATGTACAGACCGATAGACACTCACGTTAGACAAGATGTAACAAATGTATGTTTGCCAAGGCCAATAGAATTTAAAAATAATGAAATACAATATATTAAGAACAAAAATTAATCATGAAAATATATCTATATTTATATTATAGACTTTATACTTGGAATCTAAAAAAATGGGGCATGGAAGATATACCACATTACAATGCTTTATTTGGTGTTTCATTTATGATGTTCTCAAACTTGTATTTGTTAGCATGGCTATTACAGTTTTTTGGACTGAATATTGTTTTACATGAAGAGACACCTCGATTTGAAGTTGCTTTTATTGGCTTGATTATTCTGATTTATAATTATTTTAGATTTATTTATAAAAAAAAGTTTAAATTACTAGTAAAATTATATTCAAAAGAATCAAAACAAAGGAGAAGAAGAAATACGTTTCTGTTATGGCTTTATTTCCTATTATCATTTTTGTTTATTTTACTCACAATACAATTGTATAAGAATTTTGATTAAAGATTAATTGAGTAGTGGTACTGTACCATATGGGTACTGTACCATATGGCGCTTTTCAAAAACTTAAAACCGTAACACGTTGATAATCTGCACTTATGTTAAGTAATAATATTAAAAAATCTAGGTTGTTTTGGGTTAAAGAATTATCTTTAGTGTCTGTATGGGCTGTTATAACTGGAAACTTGTTTGAGTCGTGTACCATATGGCACCTGAACATATCTTAAACTAAGTTATATCAAGCTATGGAGTGTAAATTTTGTAGTAAATTAATGTTAGAAATCTGTCAAATTTCATACGACTTTAAACAAAATTCACTATCTTTGAAGAAAAAGTTTGCAGTTGATTATCAGAACGTTTTGGATTATAGCGGCACTGTAAATCTGCAAACCGAAGAATTTGAAACCGAAACAACATACGACGCTTTGAACAGACCAATATCCATAACACAACCCGACAGCACTGTTATAACAAATATTTATAACAAGGGGGGATTATTGGAGCAGGTCAAAGAGGGCACAACTAGTTATATAAGTGAGATTAACTATAATGCTCGTGGACAAAGAACCGAGGTGTACTATGGTAATGGTAGTAAAACTGTTTACACTTATGACGATGAGAACTTTCGATTAGAAAGATTGCTTACGACAAGAGATTCCGGTAATGATATCTTAATGGATTTAAATTACACTTATGATTCGGTGGGTAATATTATACAAATAACGAATGATGCAGAACGAGAACACTATTTTGATAATACAGTTGTTTCTCCAACGGCAACATATGAGTATGATGCTCTTTACAGGCTAACTGAAGCAACTGGACGAGAACTTACTAGTTTACAATTACCGTCAAACACCGACTTTGTAAACAATATTCCTGTTCCAAATACTGGAACTAACGCAATGCAGACATATACCCAACAATATGCATATGATGAAATTGGGAATATTACTCAAATGAAATCTGTTGGCGATTGGACTAGAGATTATATTTACGACACCAGTACTAATCAATTGTTAAGGCATACAGGTTCTACAAATGTGTACACATACGATGAGCATGGTAATATGTTAACAATGCCCCACTTATCAAGTATGGTTTGGGATAACAAAGACCAATTGGTAAGTGCTGGAAACGGAACTGTTACAAGTTATTACAACTACGATGTACAAGGCGAGCGCAGCCGCAAAATAGTTGTAAAACCCGGCGGAATAGTTGAAGAAAGATATTACATTGGAGGCTATGAAGTTTACCGTAAATACATCAGCAACAGTCTTGATAAAGAGCGTGAAACTGTCCACATTATGGACGATCGCGACCGTTTTGCAATTATTGATACTCTAACAGTTGAAAATGGCACAACTTTAACAACTCCTGTAGAAACAATACGTTACCAGTATTCCAATCATTTGGGTTCTGCTTGCCTCGAACTTGATGGCTCGGCAGATATTATAAGTTACGAAGAGTATCATCCGTTTGGTACTACAAGTTACCGAAGTGGTAGAAATGAAGTTGATGTGTCGTTAAAACGCTACAAGTATGTTGGCAAAGAACGGGACGAAGAAACCGGACTTTATTATTATGGGGCGAGGTATTATGCGGCGTGGATAGCTAGGTTTGTCTCTGTGGACCCTTTGCAGCATGAGTATCCTCAATATACTCCTTACCAATATGCGGGGAATAAGCCGATTACTTATATTGATTTGGATGGGTTGGAGGAGTTAGTGTTTACTGAAAAGTTTTTACGCAAAACAGTTGTTGAGAGGATGATTATAGAGCAAAGTCCTTTTTTGAAAAATATATTTAATAAAATCTCAGACCATGAAAAGTTAAATTCACAAAAGATATATTTTGTTACTTTTAAAAGTGATGAACAGAATTTGAATGGAGTTACAATTAGCAATTTTGAAGACAGGGCACTCTATTTAGACAAATACAACAAACTGAGTGATAAAGAAAAGCGCAATTTAACTTCTGAACAACAGAATTCAGTAAAATCTTGTAAAACTTTTTTTGCTGAATATGGAATTCCATATAGAGTTATATTAAATGATATTAAACAGGGGAAGGATGTTTGGATTGTTGGATTAAATGAAAACTCAAAAAATCTGATTACAGAATCAAAAGTCATTATGACTATAATGCATGAAATTGTTGCACATTTAATCCCTGATTTGGTAGAAACATCTAAAACAAATAATACAGATATTGTAGATGATCATGATTTATTTTATAATTTAACAAGTCATTTAGACCTCTTCCAGAAGTATGCCATAGATTTTCTTAAAGGATATTCAATGTCATATGAAGAAATTCCTGAAGACAGCCCTGCAGGAATCATTAAACAAGAAATTGAAAAAGCAGTGGACGCATTCTATGACGAAGCAAAAAACAAATTATATGAAGCTGGCAAAGAATCTTACTAAAATCACTAAAACAGTTACTGTTGTTTTATTTGGTATTTTGATATCATGTTGTGGTAATATAAATGAAGATAATAAAAATGTTGAGACATTATGTTGTTTTTTTAGTGACAATATTGGCAAAGAAAATTTGATGATATACAAAAGTTTTCCATTGACTGTTAAGAACGATTACTTCATTACATATGATTATATAGTTAAATTCCCAAAACAAGGTAAAACAAAAAGTCTACATTTTGGTGTAAAAGGGAATTGCTTATACATATTAAACACATTGTTTAATACTGATGATTTTTGTGAAATTCCAATATTAAATTTTCTAAATACTAATGAAAAATTTCAGTTAAATAGCAATCCATGTTGTCCTTTTAATCCATTATTATTAATGGAGACTGAGGTTATAAATGTAGAATATTTAGCTTCAGATACAATATATTTTATAAAGAATACCCTTAGATATGCAGAGTTGCAAATTGAAGAAGGACATATTTCACATGAAGAAGTTAGAATAATTATGTTTTCACCCAAGAATGGAGTAAGTGGTCTTTTCTCTAATGAAACTGGCGAGGATGATTTTAATTGGCCGTATTAAACAGTTTTCGGTAGTGAGTACTGGGTACTGTACCAAATATTACTTTTAAAAAAACACAAAAAATATTAACTTTGACAACAAAATAAAATAACCCTGAACACAAATCGCAACATATCAATAAGTTTTCCGAATGGCGACCGCAGCCGCAAAATAGTTGTAAAACCCAGCGGAATAGTTGAAGAAAGATATTATGTTGGTGGCTATGAAGTTTATCGCAAATTCATAAGCAGCAGTCTTGATACAGAACGCCAAACTGTCCACATTATGGACAACCGCGACCGTTTTGCAATGATTGACACACTAACCGTCGAAAATGGCACAACTTTAACAACTCCTGTCGAAACTTTAAGATATCAATATAATAATCATCTCGGCACGGCATGTTTGGAGCTTGATGATGCGGCTGCAATTATTAGTTACGAAGAATACCACCCGTTCGGAACTACGAGTTACAGAAGTGGTAGAAATGAGGTTGATGTATCGTTAAAACGCTACAAATACGTTGGTAAAGAAAGGGATGAAGAAACGGGTTTGTACTATTACGGAGCGAGGTATTACGCGGCATGGCTGTGTAGGTTTGTGAGTGTGGATCCTCTTAATGAGAAGTACCCCGAACTTTCTTCATATCAGTATGCGAGTAATAGGCCAATTACATATATTGATTTGGACGGGTTGGAGGCCATGAAACCGACTGAGATTATGAAAAAAGCGAAAGAGCAATCAAAAGCAAAAAAAAGTGAAAACAAAAGCCATTCTTCAGGAATTGACGATTCAGGATATTTTGTAAATGGAAAATATCGTGAAGCATATTTGCTTTTTGCTTCTACTACAAAAGGGAAAAATTTACTTCAACAGTTTTCAAATGGAAATGATTCTAGCTTGAGTTATTTAAAAGGTCAAGAACAAGGAGAATTCTCTGATAATTTATTAACATTAAGACCTATTGTGAAACCAATATATGATAAATCTCAATATTTCCCAGACAGAAAGATGATTGGCGGAGATCCGGGAGTTGGTTATTCTTCTGGCAAAGCCTATTTTAAATTATTTATTAATAATAAATCAGAATATATTCATAATTTAACACCAGAGTCATTAGAATCTTGGGATTTAACTGTAGAATTTATAATTGCTACTAATATTACATCAGCTGGCGCAGTTCAAAATTCAATAACACTTGGGCATGAAGCTTTTCTTCATGCAGAGAGAGATATGCGAGAGATGTTCAAGCTAATTGATGATATTAAATCTGGGAAGTACAATGATATAGATGGTAATTATAATTACAATTTAATATTTGACAAAATATTAGAGATTGATAGTATGGGGGGAGATTTTGGTAACAATGACCATATTCAAATTGTCAAAGGAGGTCCAAGATGGGATTCATTTAATGAATATTTAAATCAACTAATTCAAAATGAAAATAGTGATTCATTAAATATTGAGTCGCAAGTGAGAAATTATATTATTGAGAAAAAATCACAATATGGAAATTAAAACAAAAAATCACAATATAATTATATTTATTTTGCTACTAACAAGTGTTGTAATAACCTGTAAACAGGTTGATAATACAGAATTGGATAATCTGCACGTCGGAATTAAGTATAATTATCAAATCATAGTAGGTAAAGATACTTCTTATTCTTCAATAGTTATTTTTAAGAAAAATTTTGAATATCAATCTTATGTTTACTGTAATGTGTTGAAGGATTATAATATAGAAAATAGGAGTTATGATTATATTAGTTATTATAATAAGAGTTTTTTAGGTATTGAATATTCTGCATCAGGAGAATCTTTATTAGGATATTCGTTACCTTTTTATTTGAATGTGGGTGATAGTGTGATTTATTTAAACGATAATAGGATTAATTACACTAAGTTTGATTCAGCAACATATACTTTACAAACTTTTGGGTATAGTATGTTTGACGAGATTTATTCATACACAACAATATTTGGTCAAGGGAAAATTGTAAATCACTATAGTAGCAAGATAAATAATGTAGTTTTACAGGTTTTATTTGATAGTCAAGATATAATGATAGGAAAATGCTATTTAGAATCATATCAATTTATTATTGCAGAAAATAAAAGTGATGTTTTAAATTATAGTTCTCATAAAAAATTGGATATGAACAGGACTTATATCAGTAATTTTTAGTTTTGGTTAAACTTACTTCCATATGGCGCTTTTCAAAAACTCAAAATCATAACACACTGATAAAACTAATGTTGAATAATGATAAAAATTAAAGAGAACATTTTCAAATATTATTTCTACTTCATTCATGAGAGAATGAATATTTTCTGGAATAGATATAATAATAATCCAATTCCATGGACTCTTGATAATATTTTAAGTGAAAATAAATTTACCAATGTGTACCGGGCAACAGACAGAGTTAGCCAATACTTGATTAACAAAGTTATATATACCGATGATGAAAAGTTTAATGAAGAGGACATTTTAATGAGAATACTATTTTTTAAAATATTCAACAAAATAGAGACCTGGGAATTTATTGAGGGTAAAATTGGACGAATTAAAATAGCGAATTTCAATTTAAATAAGATTAACAAGCTACTAGCTGAAAGACGCTCGGAGACTCCAATTTATAGTAATGCCTACATGATGACTGGCACTCATACGAGATATAATCATTTAAATTTTAAGCATGAAAAATGGTTGCAAATGGTTAACGACGAGATGATCCAAGATAAAATACTAAGAAAAGTTCTAAAGTCTAAATCTTTAGGGGAAATTTTTGAATTGCTAAGAAATTGTTCATTTTTAGGAGATTTTTTGTCATATCAATATGCTATAGATTTCAATTACTCCCCAGTAATAAATTTTGATGAAAATTCATTTGTAAAAGCCGGAATTGGTTCAATCAGAGGGATAAAGAAGTGTTTTGAACCGCTGGGGAAAAATACTTATGAAGATGCTATTCGGTTTACTCAGGAGAATTTTGAGAAATATCAAAGTATATTTGGATTTACGAAATTTCAAGATCTGTTTGGGAGACAACCTACATTGATTGATTTGCAAAATTGTTTTTGTGAAACAGATAAGTATTTAAGAGCTAAGATGCCGGAGTTACAAATTGATAATGTAAGAATTAAACAAAAATATAAAGAGACAAGAAAACCGCTTGAGTTGTTTTTCCCTCCCAAGTGGAATATTAATCAAAAAATATTAAACCCATGTATACAGCCGAGTATAAAGGGATCAACGCTTTTTTAGTTGGTGCATCCAATCTACTACTAGACGAGGGGGTTGAGCGTAAAACAAGGGGTTTTAATTGTAAGGAACTACCTGAACCATTTATGTTCAAAATCACGAATCCAACCTCCAGACTGGTAACTATTTCAGAGAGGAAATGGAATCCGATTTTGCCATTTGCAGAATCGTTATGGTTGGCCTTGGGTAGGAATGACTTAGAGCTTATAGGTCATTACCTGAGAAATATGAAAGACTTTTCAGATGATGGCTTTTACCTTCGTGGGGGATATGGTCCAAGATTACGATGGTACAACGGTGTGAATAATGATTATAAAATAGGGAATCAACCTGCTTACAGTATTAATATGGGTAATTATTCCCAGATAGACCAGTTTAATTATCTGGAGCAGGTTTTTCAAAAAGATTTAAATACCAGACAAGGGATATTAAGCATTGGAGATCCTCCAAAAGATTGTTTTGATGAAAACGGTTGTTTAAAGGTTACTAATGATTTCCCTTGTACTCGCCTGTTGCACTTTCAGAAGCAGCCTAATGCAAATAAGCTGAACTTAACTGTTTATATGCGGTCAAATGATTTTATGTGGGGAGCCAGTGCTGTAAACATATTTAACTTTACTTTTATTCAGGAGTATTTTTCTCAAATATTGAATCTTGAAATAGGGGAATATTACCATGTCGTTAATAACTTTCACTATTATGACGAGTTCAAGGAAATTTTACAGAAAATTTCCAGAGTTAAAGAATTTGATGACTTCGGTTTTACATACACAAAATCCTTCAAAGATTTAGCATCTTTTGATAAGATGATAAACGAGCTAAAATCAGAGGAAGAAAAACTTCGCATCAATAAAACAAATAAGATAAAAGATTTTGAAGATGACTTTTTTAACGACTGGTACAAAGCCTTTTATTGTTTCAATACTAGAAAGAAAATAGAATTTAAAAATTCAACATTAAACCAACTTTTTAAAAAATATTATAACCATGAATGAAAAAAGTATTATGCAAATTACTGATGAGATTACACAAATGTTATTAAAAAAGAATGCCGATTATGGAGGCGCAAGTTTTGATTTGGGCTTAAACGGAAACATGGTTCACTTGTGGGATAAAGTTAGTCGGTATAAAACTTTAATAGGGTGCGATAAAAAAGACCCTAATTTTGAAAGCATTGAAGACACTTTAAAGGACATCATCGGATATGCTATCATCGGATTACATATTTTAAAAAATGATGAAATAAAAAACAAAATTTATGGATAAAAGTAAAAATGTTTTTATTAGCCATTTTAACCAAGATGAGGAAAATATTGGTAAGATGAAGAACTTGTTATCTGGGAAAGGATATACAATTAAAAACTCTTCAATAGATAGCACAAAACCTAATCAAGCAACGCATCCAGAGTATATAAAACGTTTGCTCAGAATGCGTATTCATTGGGCGGGAACCTTTATTTGTTTGATTGGGCCAAAATCTCATACCAGACCATGGATTGATTGGGAAATAGAACAAGCAAACAAAAAAGGAAAAAGAATAATCGGAGTTTATATAAACGGAGCCAGCGACTCTGATGTCCCAGATGCTTTTGATAAATTTGGAAATGCCTTAGTTGGTTGGACAGCAGATCGAATAATAGGTGCTATTGAAGGAACAATTAATAATTGGGAAAGCTCTTCAGGAGAACCGAGAGCACCAAGGTGGTCACAACAACATGATAACTGTTAAGAATATATTTATGAAATACTATTCTTATGTCGTTGCACGAGATTTTGGATTTGCGCCTAATCCTTTTGGAAGGCATTGCTCTTTAGCAACATGCAAGCCAAGAATACGCAAAAACGCGAACATAGGTGACTGGATATTTGGAATTACTCCAAAAGTAAAAGATTCTGGAAACAAATTGGTCTTTGCAATGAAAGTTACTCAGAAAATTACTTTTAATGAATATTGGTATTCCCATGATTTTCAATACAAGAAACCTGTATTAAACGGCAGTTTAAAACAGATGTATGGGGATAATATTTATTATATGGACGAATTTAACAATTGGAATCAAGCAGACTCTCATCACAGTAAAGAAAATGGAGAAACAAATTATGATAATCTTAAGAGAGATGTAAAAGGAAAGTTTGTTCTTATTTCTGAAACTTTTTATTTCTTCGGAGTCTCAGCTATTGAAATCCCATATTCATTAAAAGATGAATTCTCAATAGGCATGGGACATAAGCTTGTTAAAGAGGATGTCGCTGTTAGAGTTATAAATTGGTTAGAATCACATTGTGAGCGAGGACTAATAGATTTGCCCAAATTATTTACGAGGTTTCAAAGATATGATGGAGTCTCATAAAATGGTGATTTAATTTGATGCAATGGTGAAATTATAAATATCGTTTTGCAATTATAAATAAAAGAAGTTTAGTAAAAATAAAATTTTTAGATTATGGCAGATTATTACATTTCAAAAGTCTTATATCAGCAAAGTCAAAAAATTATTGACAGAGTTGAAATATATCCTAACAATGGAGAAGTTTTGGGAGAATCAAAGGAAATAAATAGGAATACTTTGGTTCAGTATTTAAATAACGGAAAAACCTTTGCCACTATGACAAAAAAAATTGATGGTAAATGGAAATTGATGAATAATGTCAGTTTAATAGCTGGTACATTTATCAAAATTCAAAACAACCTTGAGACATTTGATGATTTGGGGAATATTCCAGTGCTTTTAACAAAGAGAAAAACCTTTGTGAGTTATTACCATAAAGATGATGAACAATACAAAAAGCAATTTGAAATGCTTACATCGGATTTAATAGTGAAAAAATCTGTTGGATTGGGAGGTATTGACTCTGACAATAGTGATGAATATATTAAACAATTGATTCAAAAGGAATATCTTAAAGACACAACTGTTTTAATAGTACTTATTGGACCAAAAACAAAATGCAGAAAGCATGTGGACTGGGAAATTTCAGGAGCACTTGATTTAAAGGTTGGTGATCATTATGCAGGATTACTGGGCATTTTATTACCAAATCATCCGGATTATAACAAAGAAAAGTTTTATTACAGCAACCTTCCGAATAGATTGGCAAAAAATGTTGAAAGTTCTTTTGCGAAAATCATTAACTGGACTGAGGATAGATTATATCTTCAAAACATGATTGAAGATGCATTCAAGGGAAGGAAAGAAAGATCTGAAAAACGTATTAACAAATCCATCACTCAAATGATTAATAACACCTGCGGATAATAATCTCATGAATAAACCACTTAACATATACGTATTATGGCATCATGAATTCACCGATGGTGAAAAGTATGCAAATCTGATATATTCAACATTTACTCGTAAAATAGATGAACCTCTTAGTCGGGGAATTGGAATACCTGTTTATTTCAGGTCGGTATATTGCGAAAACCATAAGCCTTTAGCGATTGAGCTGAATAAAGCCCAATATAATGTAATAATTGCATTAATTGATGATAATATGGTCGCTTGCGATAATTGGGCTACATACCTTAATGATCTGAACAGTAAAATAAATGAGCAGGGAAACAATCATATTTTACTTCCTGTTGCCATCAGCTGTTGGTCATTTAATATAAACTCTGAAATCCCAAATAAAAACTTTATTCGCATTTATGACAAACATAGTGGTGAAAAAGAGCTTAAGATGTTGATTAGTATTTGTCATGAAATTTGTCGTTTACTATATGGCATAAGTCGGATATCTGAAGAAGATATTAAAGAAGGGTTTAACTTAAGTGATGCTCCGGTAAAACTATTTTTAAGTCATGCAAAAAATGATGGCTTTGAAATAGCAACAAAGTTATACTCACGCATTGATAAAACAACGGCTCTGGATAGTTTTTTTGATACCAATGACATTGCTCCAGGTCATAGGTTTTATGAAGAAATAAGGGCTCAAATTAGTCAGGCTGTTTTACTCGTTCTTCAAACAGATTCCTACTCTACTCGTGAATGGTGTCGCAAAGAAGTTTTGCTTGCTAAAGAGTTTCAGAGGCCGATAATAATTATCAGTAATTTAAGAAAGGGTGAAAGCAGAAGTTTCCCATATATGCAGAATACTCCTACAATCCGGTTTAATGACAATCCTTCTCAAGATGAAGGTGAAATGCTTGATATAATAATTTTTAATACTCTTTTAGAAACTCTACGTTTCAAATATCAGGAATTATTTATAACATATCTTATAGATTTATATGGCTTAAACATTTCTAATGAGTCGGTATTATCTAATCCTCCAGAACTATCCATGTTTGTAAAATTAAACTCAATGAACAACAAACTGATTATTTATCCAGATCCGCCATTGGGAAATTGCGAACTGGAGTTATTAAATCGGATATATCCTGATTTTAATATTATTACACCTATTATATTGCCAACTATAAAATAATTAAATAATGGATAGAATTTTAGAAAATAAAATTGTTGGAATTTCAATTTCGGAGAGTTCTGATTTAAAAAGACTTGGGTTCGGACACATGCATTTGCAGGATACAATGGTAGAATTTGCAAGGCATTTGTTCGCTTTGGGTGCACAGGTTGCATATGGTGGAGATGTAAGATACGACCCAGAATTCAATTTTGCGACCATACTTTTTGATTTGGTTGAGACTTACAATAACGAATACAGTGAAAAAACAGGAAAAATATTAAATTTTATTTGTTATCCTTTGTATGAAACTCTTGATCCAAGTATTAGAGCAGAATTAAAAAACAAAGTTCAATGGATAGAAGTAAAACCTCCGGTAGATTTGATAATCACTGAACCTTTCTCTGACACTCAGAGTTGCCTAACAACAGAAAGCTATTATATCTGGTCGAGATGTCTCTCTGCAATGAGATTTAATATGAATGAAGAAGTTAATGCCAGAATTATTCTAGGAGGGAAAACAGCAAATTATAAAGGTAAGTATCCTGGAATTGTAGAAGAGGCATATTTGGCATTAAAATCTGGTAAGCCGACATACTTATTGGGAGCCTATGGTGGAGCATCATTAGCAATTATCAAAGCTCTAAAAGGGGAGTTTCCAGAAGAATTAACAGAAGAATATCAATTTAAAAATGAAAATTATAAAAGTCTGTATTCACATTACAATTCAAAACATGTTGATGATCAAATAAATTATACAACGATAACTGAATTCTTTCAATCTGTTGGTGTTAGCGGATTGAGTAAACTAAATGGGCTATCAGAAGAAAATAACCTGATATTATTTGATACTACTGATATTTCTGAAATGATTCGGATTGTTGTAAAAGGATTAAATAAAAAATAAATTATCTATCATGGCAAAAACCGAAGTTTTTGTTGTACATATTAGCGAAGACGATAAAATTGTTGACATTCTGAATAAGCAGCTTGTTGATAGTAAACATGTCATCCCGTGGGTTGATCATATTCACGGGGCTGGAAGAGATTTGGAATATGTCTCAAATGATATAATCCCTAAATTCAAACACTTTATTTTTTTAGAAAGTAAAGGAACTGAAACCAATGGAACTTTTCGTGAAGAGGTTGGAACGATACAAAAGCTAAAGACACATAATAAGGAAATAAAAATCTATGTTATACTAATTGGTTTGGAAAAATCAAATTTTGCCTTCTTAGATAAACAATGTAATTATATTATTTATGAAAATGACTTTTCATCAGTAATTAAAGCATTCCAGACTGATAATCAACGAAAAGATTATTCAAAACTAAGACCAGTTAATAATAGAAGAACCACGGTTGCAAAGTATTTCAAAAATAGGACAAATGAATACTCAGGAGAGAAAACCCCACTTGAGAAAAAGTCAAATATGTTAGGAATGGTTATTAGAAAGTTCTTAAAAACTAATAGAAAAATAATAATTGTGGTATTTATTTGTATTGTCGTTGTTGCTGATATCATTTTGTTTAGGCATTATTTTACAAATCGACCTAAAAATAATGCAAGTAATAAGGAAACAAAACAAGATACAAATTTTCAGACAGGAAATGAAAAAGACACCACTATCATAAAAGATACAACAGTTAAGCCCCCCAGTATTGTGAATGAGCAAGATCCATTAACTACCAATAATGATAATCGTAATAAAATTGATACTGAGGAATCAAACCCTGTTAGAGAAGACAAAATAATTGATATTACAGATGAGATACTAGAATCTAATTTCATTTTGGAGACCGAAATTACATTTGAAGATGATTATAAATCTGAAATTTCTCCTGGAAATAAAAAGATTTTAAATGAAATCTGTAATAAGGTAAAAAACAATTCTAACTTAATATTATGGCTCATTCAGGAAACAAATATTCCATTGAAAAACAGAAATGATAAAGAGTTATCAAATACCTTTAATGAAAGAGGAAAGAATGTATATGATTACTTTAAAATAAACAGCAAGGATGTTGAACTAAAATATAAGTTGGATACTCCATATGTTGAGAATACAAAAAAATATAATAAGTTAATAATCAAAATTTATAGAAAATGAAAAATAAAATAATTGTTGCCTTATTTATTTCAATTATTCTGATGGGATTGAATACCAATTCATTGGCACAATATAGGTTAATAAAACAAATGCATGCATATCAATTAATTGCGGATTATGATTCTGTTGATTCAATTATTAACAAAATAAATTCTTCGAAAAAAATATTTAGTCGGATTGAGCGTAAAGGCTACTTACATGCAAGTGTATTGTATTTACAGACATATAATCACTATCGGGTACATCTCGATACAAGTTATGCTTTTAAGTATTCTGAAACAAATAACTACTTAATATTAGATACTATTAACTTGCACAAAACAAAATTACATTTATTCGATGTTCATAAAAAAAGACATTGGAAAAGGCTAAACAAAATTGGTGTTTCAGTGGAAAAAGTAGATGAGTTACTTGAAGACTTGAGAAGGTTAAGTTTTAATAATAAAGAGAATAAAGACACGATTGATTATGAGAAAACTATTGCAAATTTGTTGTTACACTATGTTGATCCTGAAAAAATAGAGGAAAACTTCGTTAAAAAATCAAGAAATAAAAAGTTGCCTTGTTTTTTCAAAATAACAGTTGATACCATTGGGACTTCTTTAAGAATTCAATTTTTATATGGGGATACAATTACCGGCGGAGATAAATTTGCAGATAAGATGGACACTCTGAATTGTGACCCAAATATAAAAGACCCTTATTATGGTTCAACATTTCCCCCTAACAAATATTTAACATCTACTTCACAGAATGCAATTAATTTTATTTCGGAGTGTATTAACGATATTATTAAAGATTCTATCTTTAATCCAACTACTCAAAAGAAGGAAAATCTATATTATACAGATGATATAAGCGGATTTATTACAGGTGGCGCAGATATGCCGGAACCTGAAAATAAATACTATGCTAACAACTTTGAAGATATAAGTAACATTAAATATTTTAATATAAATAAAAAAGATTCATGCAATATGAATATTAAAAATAATGATGTTTTAACAAATGAAAAGCTTGCTTTTTTAAGAGCATATTCTGTATTGTATTTTTTAACAAAAATTTCAAAATCAAACAAAGAACCTATTAGTATTGATGATTTCACAATAAATGTAATCGTTTCGAATAAATACAGAAATACTGCTGACCGATTTGTTAAAATAGAGATAATTATTAATGGTGCTTTAAATTATTTAATTAAAATGCAGGAGGATTGGAACAAGAGGAGTTATAATCTTTACCAAAATGACGAAAAGAAATAATAGTAATTTTTAGAACGCAAATTAACGAATTACATATAAATACATATTTAAAAAATTGCTGACATCTTTCATAATTATAAACAAGTTCGGTAAAAAAAATATTATGCAAAACCAAGAACCAAAAAATAATAATCTTCCACAGGAGAACCAATCTAAGGTGGCTCAAAATGATAAAGCTCAGAAAGACTCCTCCATCTCCGTCTCCTCTGGCATAAAGAATAGCCTAAAAGCCCCGGGTGGCATAGAACTCCCCAAAGGAGGTGGAGCTATTCGTGGTATAGGTGAAAAAGCTGAAGTAAATCCTGTAACAGGTTCAGGTTCTGTAAGTGTACCCCTGCCATTGACACCGGGCCGTTCAGGATTTACTCCTCAGCTAACACTTTCCTACAGTTCAGGAGCAGGAAATAGCGAGTTTGGTCTTGGCTGGAATGTTGGCTTACCCGAAATTTCACGTAAAACAGATAAGGAATTGCCTCTCTATCACGATTTGGAAAACTCTGATACTTTTATTCTTTCAGGGGCTGAA
Source organism: Bacteroidales bacterium (assembly GCA_028686735.1). Classification (GTDB taxonomy): domain Bacteria; phylum Bacteroidota; class Bacteroidia; order Bacteroidales; family ML635J-15; genus Bact-19. The sequence continues at coordinate 426 of JAQUBO010000072.1, read as the reverse complement.
GATCTTGTGCCTGTTTGTGATGAATCAGGCGATATTATTGATACTCAGGTAAGTGGAAACAAAATCCGACATTACATCCCACGAACCGAAGGACTAAATGCAAAAATAGAGCGCATTACAAAATCCGATGGCTATGTTTATTGGCGAGTTACAAGCAAAGACAATATTGTTAGTCTTTATGGTTTTTCGGCTTCGGCTCGCGTTGCTAATCTTGAAAATGATAAACGCATTTTTAGCTGGAAACTTGAATACACAATGGACAGCCTCGGCAATCTTGCAAAATACACTTATATTAACGATGCAAGCTCTGTTTATGCAAGTTCTTATCTCTCAACTGTTGAGTATGGCAACATCTCTCCTGTAACAGATATCGAAGCAAGTTATACCGGCGGTTTTTACTTTTCTCTTGAATTTTGTTATGATTTC
>JAQUBO010000267.1 GCA_028686735.1 Bacteroidales bacterium | reverse complement strand
CGCCTGAAGCTTTAGTAATGTACAGAGGCAAAATATTATTAAATGATAATGGAGAAGCTAGAGTTGAAATGCCATCATATTTTAAAGCTTTAACTAAAGAAAACGAAGCTACAGTACAAATTACATGCATTGGCAAACCTTTTGGTATTGGCTATGAGTGGAATAACAACTTTGGAGAATTTGTAGTATATGGAGAGGCTAATAGAGAAATCTCATGGATGGTTATGGCAGACAGAGATGATCCATATATGCAAAATAACAGAACTCCAGTTGTAATAAAAAAAGATGGTTCATTTAAAGGAATTGAACAAGGAATTTATCTTGATGCTAAATCATACAATCTACCTCAAGAAAAATCTTATAAATATCAAATAAAAAATAGAAAAATCGAGACAAAGACTACAAAATTACAATCCATAGATACGGAAAAGCACAGTTCTAAAAATAAAAGAACTGATAATGAAATAAAAGAACTCGATACTAAAATTCAAATTAAAGAAATCGATACTAAAATTCAAATTAAAGAAATCAAATAAATCCAAACCACATATTTATTAAGTATGAAAATGGGACTATGTCTCATTTTTTTTTAAACATTATACATTTTTTTTTGTTTTGTAATTAATTAAATGCTTATTTTTGCATAATGCAATTTGTAAAATACATATTCACTGTTTTTGCTGCATCAATTATATTAATTGGTAATAACGGCTTTATTTTAGAACAATATTTTTGCTCGGGTTGTAATACCGAAAAGCAAGAAATTGCGTTTTTTGAGTTCGGCGAAATCAATCACAATCACAAACATTTGCATGATTGCACCGAACATAAGCATGATCACAATTGCTCATGCCATGATGACAAACATCTTGATAATACAAACATCAAATACATAGCTCTCGATGTATTATTCTCAAATTCAAACATACCTGAAATAAATAAATCATCAGTAATTGAGCTTAATAAACACATCAGTCATTTTTTTGCAAGTGATTATATTATAGCAAATTACTATAACTTTAATAAAACAATAATTAAAATCCCTCCTTTAATAAACATTTCAGAAATCGATAAAGATATCTGTATCATCAATTCCGTATTCCGTTTATGATTTAATTACGCTTTTTTAAGGCTTTACAATCCTTAAGTGTTTATTAAATCAATTTATCACATTTATATTAAATAAAAATGAGAACAATATATATTACTATTGTTTTTATGCTTGTTGTATTGTCTCCGGCACTATCCCAGATAAAAGGAATAGTTTATGAGCCTCACGAAAATGGCAAAAAGCCTTTGTTTGGTGTCAACATCTACTGGACTGACACTCAAATTGGAACAACAAGTGATAAAAACGGAAATTTTACGATTAAAAAGCCCAACTCAAGTAATGAGTTAATTTTCAGTTTTATCGGTTATCGTCCCGATACGATAATTGTAAAGGATCCAAACGAGAAGTTAGAAATTATTTTACATAATAGCCGTTTTTTAGAAGAAGTAACAATTGGCGAACGTAAAATGGGTAGCCATTACAAAAAAATGGAGACTGGTCATGTACAAAATATTACAGGTGCTGAACTACACAAAGCGGCATGTTGCAACTTATCCGAAAGCTTTGAGACAAATGCCTCGGTTGATGCTTCGTATAGCGATGCTACAACTGGAGCCAAACAAATTAAACTTTTAGGACTTGCTGGTAAGTATGTACAGATGATGACAGAAAATATCCCAAACCTATACGGAATTTCTCAAGCTTATGCTCTCGGGTACATACCAGGACCATGGATGGAGTCAATACAGGTTTCTAAAGGAACTTCGGCAGTCCTTAATGGTTACGATGCAATTACGGGACAAATAAATGTAGAATACAAAAAGCCCAAAAATGCAGATCGATTTTACTTTAATCAATTTGTAAGTTCTACCGGGAAAGTGGAAAATAACATAGATGCCTCATTTATAGTTAACCCAAAATTAAGTACTACTATTTTTGCACATACTCAATTCGACCTTCTGTCTATTGACGAAAACAAAGACGGGTTTGCTGATATGCCGCAAATTAATCAGTATAACTTTTTTAATCGATGGGATTATTTTAGCAAAAATCTAACAATGAGGTTTGGAGTTAAATACATTGATGAGTCAAGAAAAAGTGGCCAACTAGGAAGTATTCCTTCAGATTTTTCTGATGCTTACACGCCTTATAAAATCGATATAAAAACAAATAGAATCGAGGCTTTTTATAAAATGGGATATGTATTTCCCCAAAGACAACATCAGAGTATTGCAATGATTGCCAATTTTACTGGACATAACCAAGACTCTTATTTCGGTCCAAAAACCTTTGATGCTCAACAAATTAGCGGATACTACAATTTAATTTGGCAATCTGCTTTTAATGCAAACGAACACCATCGCTATAATGCAGGTCTTAGCCTAAAATACGAAGATTTGGAACAAAGCCTCAACGATAGCCTGATTACTGATCTCGAAGTAGTACCTGGTGCATTTTTTCAATATACAGGAAAATTATTCGAGAAATTTAATGTTATTATCGGGGGACGAACAGATTACCACAACGAATATGGATTATTAATTACTCCGCGTCTAAATCTTAGATATAATATTACAGGTAATGTAATTGTAAGAGCATCGGCAGGTAAAGGTTATCGTAAAGCAAATGTTTTAGCCGAAAATAGTTTCTTGTTAGCATCATCGAGAATGGTTATCATCGACCAAGATTTAAAACTAGAAGAAGCATGGAATTATGGCTCCAACATAAGCCTGTATGTTCCAATTGCCAACAAAGATATGACAGTAAATATAGAGTTTTACAGAACAGATTTTGTTAATCAGATAATTACAGATTTTGAAGATGTCTCTAAAGTTCATTTCTACAATTTAGATGGACAATCGTTTTCAAATACATTTCAAATAGAAACCAGTTATGAGATAATCAAAGGTCTTGATGCTACAATAGCATATCGCTACAACGATGTAAAACAAACTATTGGCAATAAACTTGTGGAAGTACCATTAACAAGCAGATACAAAGGTATAGCAACATTCTCGTACAAAACTCCGCTGGAAAAATGGCAATTTGATTTTACTGCACAATTTAACGGAGGTGGTCGTATTCCATCAACAGAGTCAAATCCAGAAGAGTTTAGACTTTTGCAGGAGTTTCCAGCGTATCAAATTTATAATGCACAAATTACAAAGTTCTTTAGACATTGGGAAATGTATTTAGGGGTTGAGAACCTATTAGGATTTACACAAAAATCACCTATAATATCAGCATCCGATCCATACAGCGGTTATTTTGACTCATCATTAATTTGGGGACCAGTGCATGGACGTAAAGTTTTTCTCGGTGTAAGGTTTTCAATCCAAAAACAAGAAAAATAAAGTTTAACTAAAAACAAGTATTTATTATGAAAAAAACAATTTTAATTTTAACAGTAATTCTTTTTGCTGGCATCACAAGTATGAGTGCTCAAGAAGAAACAAAAAAAGAGAAAAAAGCAAAAAGCAAAATCTCAGAGGTAAGTTTAATTTGTAACATGGACTGCAACAGTTGTGCTACAAAAGTAAAAAAACAGTTAGCATTCACAAAAGGAATAACTGGTGTCGAAACCGATTACGAAAAAGATATTGTTACAGTAAAATATCGTAACGATAAAACTGATACCGATAAAATTATTGCTTCATTAAGCGAAATAGATTATAAAGCAAAGGTTAAAACTGATTGTTGCCCAAGTACAACAAAAGCAAAAACTCCTTGCCCTGGAGCTACTGCAAAAACTCCTTGCCCCGGAGCTACCGGAAAAACTCCATGCACAGGAACTAAGTAATGCAACAATTACAACAAAAAAAGCTCCCTACAAATGCAGGGAGCTTTTTTATTATATTACTTGTGTATTGTTATTCAGTTAGAGCATCTAATTCTGCTTTGATTCTTTCGTAATCATCCATTTTTTGTAAACGATAGTAGATTACTCTCAAAGTACCAAGTACGTTTACGTTTTTAGGCTGTTGAGCATAAGCTTTTTCAAGATAAGGTA
>JAQUBO010000071.1 GCA_028686735.1 Bacteroidales bacterium | reverse complement strand
CTTTACAGAAAACATAATGTCCTCGGCAAAAGACGATGACGATCATGATTTAGTAGAATTCAAAATTAATAAACAAAACAAATACATAAATTACAAATACATTGATACTTTCGTAAGCTTGAAAAAGACTATAATGCAATTTTGATGGGACTTAGCCGTAAGGAAAAAGAGAATTACACTCTTTACAAAAACCCAAAATCTGATATTACTATTAAGGAAAACGATTACCTTATTATCTTAGTTGACGGAAACTCAAAAAAAGATTTAGAAAAAGATTTTTCTCAAAAAGAAGGTAGAGCTTAATACCTACTTCACTATAACATTTTTCATTTTTTTTCGTTAATAGCATACAAATAATACAATATTATGTTTTCTACACTAGTTTGGGTTGGTTTTTCACAAAGTTTGTTTGCAGCGATTTTAATATCAGCAAAAAAACAATCGCAGGTGCAAGATAAAATATTATCCGCATGGCTTTTTTTATTATCGTTTGAGTTTCTCACATGTGCTGTAGATTTGTTAATCTGGAAAACCCCCTTACTTTCATCATCGTTTTTACTTTTTAATCCTGCGTTTTATTTATATGTGCAATCGCTTACCGACTCAAAGTTTAAGCTTAAAAAAATTCAACTTTTGCATTTACTACCATTTTTAAGCTTTCAAATTGGAGCATATATGCTAAAACAAAAGTACACTTTACATAATTTTTTTGAATTTGACTCCACCCAATGGTTTCGATTTGCATTTTCAATAGCATCAATTATATCATGGCTAATTTATAATTATTTAAGCAGTGTTATGGTTTATAAGCATAGAAAAAAACTTGAAAACGAATTTTCAACAATTTCAAAAGACGAATCCCTCCAATGGTTACTATTTATTATCATATTTTACAATATATTTTGTGCTTTTTCACTAGTAATCGCCGTATTTGCAATTAGTTTACCACATACAGGCATCACTCAATATATCTATAACTATTCGGCCTTACTTGTACTAATTTATGTTTTGGGCTTTTATGGATTAAGACAAAAAAAGATCTTCTTAAACGGAGACGAGAATAGCTCTACAAAATCTAAGTATCAAAACTCTGCTCTTAGTCAAAAACGAAAAGATCAAATTAACAAAACAATAATTCAATATATAGAATCTACTCAAGCCTATCTTAATCCAGACTTAAACATGAATTTATTAAGTAAGAATATAGATATCCCAAAACATCAAATAACAGAAGTTCTTAGTACCGAATTAGGAAAGAATTTCTTTAATCTAATAAATGAATATAGGGTAAACGCCGTAAAAAAACTACTACTAGATAAAAGTATTAATTATTCAATTGAAGGCATAGGTTATGATTGTGGCTTTAACAGTAAGTCTTCATTTTTTACCGTTTTTAAAAAGTTTACTGGCATGACACCAACTGAATATAAAGAGAGTCAGTAAATCTATCTTGCATTATTACTTGCAGTACGGTACAAGTTCATTATTATAAAAGACTTAATAATTCAGTCCAACTTTTAAAAATACAACCCTTGTTTAAATATTTTGCACCATTTTTATAATTAAAATGAATTAAACCCATATTATTATGAATAATTTCTTAAAAAAACACAAGAGCAACTTTCAGTTTTTTAACTGTATAATATTTTTTATAATTAGTTTGTTTTTAACAAGCACCTTAAGTGCACAAACTCTTCACATAAAAATAGAAGGAATTAAAAACTCAAAAGGCGTTATTCAACTAGGTTTTTTTAAAAGTGCACAAGACTATAAAAACGATAAATCATTTTTCAAGTTTATAGATAAAAAAAACATGAAAAACGGAACAATCTATGTAAGTTATACAGATATAAAACCAGGTACATACGGCATTGCTTTATTGGATGATGAGAATAAAAATAAAAAAATGGATTTTTCCTTTTTTATACCTACCGAAGGTTTTGGGTTCTCAGATTATTATGCCACAGGCTTGAGTAAACCATCCTTTGATAAGTTTAGTTTTAATTTTGGTGAAAAAGATAAGACTGTGGTAATACGAGTTAGATATATTTAGTGTCCGATTTACTCACAATGGAATTTTAATTTAGCGGTTCTTATCAACAACTGCTTTTTTCAAGAATATTCCCAACCCTACTCCTCTTGAAATTAACATAATTATCATTGCTAACCACATACCATGATTCGCCCAATAATATTTAAATGTAAACAGTAGCGGAATAAAAATCACAAGCACAGAAACGATCATAATATTTCGCATAGTAGCGGTAGCAGTTGCTCCGACATAAATACCGTCATACAAAAAAGCTAAGAAACTAGCAAAAGGTATTAACCATAACCAATATTTAAAAGAATCTGCAAGAGCAATAACATCATGGTTATCGGTTAATGCTAAAAAGATAAATTTTGCACTAATAACATAAATTACTGTAAACGCTATAGCGATGTACAAACCAAATAGTACAGATTTTTTTATTGAAAGGATTAAATCATTATGATTTTTCGCACCTGTATATCTTCCGGCAAGGGTACCTCCAGCATAGGCAAAACCATCAATAACATAAGCAAAAAACCATAAAAACTGTAACATAACCGAATTTAGAGCAAGCACATTATCGCCTAAACTAGCAGAGACAGCATTAAAAACAAAAAAACTTCCAGTTAACAAAATTGAACGAATAAAGATGTCGCCACTTACAGAAAAAAATCTTTTTACTTTCCCAGGTACTATCACAGATTTCCACCTAAAAAAACCTGTCATTCTCGAGTATTTTACCAAAAAGAATCCAATACTACAAATAAGCCCTATATATTGTGAAATAACAGTTCCAAGTGCAACACCTTCAATTTTCATCCCTACAAAAAGCACAAAAACACTACTCAAAATTATATTTGACACACTAATAATTATTGTAATAATCATAGGCGTTTTAGAATTTTGCATTCCAATAAACCACCCCATAAAAACAAAAACTGAAAGAGTAGCAGGTGCTGCCCAAATCCGAATAGAAAAGTATTCGGCAGCATAGCGAAGTGCTTGCTCAGAGCCTTTTAAGTTAAGAATAAGTATCTGTTTTATTGGGCTTTGCAAAAAGATTAGCAAAATAGCGGCCAAAAGAGCAAATAATAATGCTCTTAGCAACGCATTAGCAGATTCGCGATAATCAGAAGCTCCATAAGCTTGTGCAGTGAGCCCAGTAGTTCCCATTCTAAGAAAAGCTAATCCCGTATAAATAAGCGTAAAAACAATTGTCCCAAACCCCACTCCACCAATATATGCTGCCGATCCCATACGACCAACAAGAGCGATATCAACAATGCCAACAAAAGGAACTGTAATATTGCTTATTACGTTTGGAATGGCTAATTTTAAAATTCTACGATTCATTTTATCGGTATGGCGATTTATCAGTTTTTATTCAAATTTACTAATCACTAAACCTTAGTGAGAAACAGTTTTTAATCCTATTATTGATGCAATTAAAGTAGAAAGAAAAAACACTCGCCAAAAACTTGCAGGTTCTTTAAACACAAGTATGCCAACTGCAACAGTCCCAACCGCTCCTATTCCAGTCCAGACAGCATAAGCTGTTCCAATAGGTAAACTTTGTGTTGCTTTAATCAAAAGTCCCATACTAATGCTAAGGGTAAGTACAAAAGCTAAATACCATAAATACATTTCACTTCCTGTAGTTTCTTTTGCTTTGCCAAGACAAAAAGCAAATGCTACTTCAAATAATCCACCAATAATTAAAATAATCCAGTGCATTTCTTTTTTTTGCAAAGGTGCGAAATGAAATTGATAGAAACTTAAATATTTGTTTAAAAAATAACTTTTTTAATTATTCTCATTTATCAAGATGAGTTACCCTCATTTTATTTTAATATCACTCCCCATTCTGTGATAAAATATCCGTCTCTATCAAAACTTTCGATATTGGGCTCCGATAAATCTTCTGGCAACTGATTGTATCCCTCAACAACATAAAAGAGTCTCAATAAATTATCAGGTTGCATTGAAAACTGCAAACTAATAACCCCTTCAATTAAAGCTTTTGTCTGTGGCAAAATTGAATAAAATGCAAAATCATCAAGGCGAGGAATCCAATACTCAACAAAATCGTCAATTTCTTTGCCATTAAAACCATATTGAGCCATGTTTTCTCTAAAAAATGGTACTAAATCCTCTGTTTTTATAATCCAGCCATATTTTTTTTGCCAAATGTCGGGTTGAGTACTTTCATAAAACAAATAAGAATAAGTATTGTCTATCAAACCAGTAGTATCAACTATAACATTCCAACCTGTTCCATAATCGGGAATTGAAGCTATAATTTTACCTCCCATTGGGAAATCTATTATTACAGATAACTGTATTTGTTCTTTTGGATAAATGTAAATATTAGGTTTATAAACAACCATGCAAGTATCACATTCTCCGTCATTATCATCTTGTTCGCAACTCTGAAAAGGAGCAGCAATTATTAAATAAATAAAGAATAGTACCGGAATTCCAAAACTTTTTAATGTTCTCATATTTGCATATTTTATTGTACTTTATTACCAGCATTAGATCCAGCAACAGAATTATAAACTGAGTGCACAGTAATAATTATAGCTCCTTTAGCTGGATATTTTTCACCTATATTTTTCATCCATTTATAAGCCTCGTCAAATTCTTTTCCTTTAGTAAGATAAATTGCCGAACCTTTTATTTGATAAGATTCTTTTTCTCGTCTTATAAGCATTGCAACTTCAGGATTTTCTTTAATATTTGCAAGGGTTTTATTCATAAAATTATCAATTACAACAATTTTACCATCATCTCGTATATATTTTGCTCCCACATTACAAATATTTGGGATTCCGTCTTGTGATACTGTTGCAAACTGATGACACATCTCATTTTTAAAGATATCTAGTATTTCTTTTTTTAATATCATGTAAATTTCTATTTAATTTTATTTCTATTTATTATGTTCAATCCACAACAAGTCTGATGTATTAAATCCAATTTCTCTGGCAATATGCAAATATTCTTTTTTTATTTCGTCAGGGATACTTGTGGTTCGTGATAAAATCCAAAAATATTTAAGGTTTTTTCCAGAAACTAGAGCATATTGATAATTTTCATCTATTGCAATTACATTATATCCAGCATAAAAAGGTCCAAAAAATGAAACTTTAAGCATTGCAAGCTCATCATCACCAACAAACTTTGCTTTACCAATTGCTTGTGCCCATTCACCTGTAAGAGTATTATATCCTCGATTATCTACTTTAATTGTTCCATCTTTATTTATGGAATATTCAGCAGTTGTATTGTTTAGATTTTTCTCAAATTTAAAATCTAGTCTAGCAATCTCGAACCACTTACCAAGATATTTTGCCTTATCAAAAGGCTTAACAGCTACTGCTCCTTTAGGAATTGTAGAGCAAGAAAATAATCCAGCCATAATAATTATAGTTAAAAGTGTATAATTTAATTTTCTAATTTTCATCTGTTCAATAATTAATTAACTCTCAATACTTTATCTTTACAAAATACGTCAAATAATTTATATATCAAAATAAAAACGGTACAACAATAGAAAACGCTTATAAAACAATCGTTTTTAAGCCTCTCATTTTCCAGGTTCGATTTTCTTTATCTATAAACCCAGTTATATAATTCAGATAAGTTTTGTCATTTGGGATTTGTCTAAATCTGGCAATAAGCTGCAAATTATTCTTAGCAGCATTTTTTATAATACTGTCTGTATGTTGACTAAGACTATCTTTGCAACATGATACATATAAAGTAATGATTGTGTCAGAAATCTCCTTTTGCAATACTTCTTTAATTTTGCATGAGTATATATCTCCCCAAGCTACACTGTAAATATATTCCACATCGACTATATGAACAATTATATTATTTTTAGCTGTATTTGTTTGAGAATATGCCAAGTTAATAAAACCAAACATTATGAATATAGATAATAACACAACACATACTAAATTACTTTTTGCCATTTTTATTAATTTTACTAATTATAGAACAACAATCCTTTATTTCAAAAATCATACCTTCAAAATTTATAATACAAATCATTTTCTGTATTTTAAAGGCCAGGCTAATTTATCATATATCTTTTTACTGGTTCACTCTCCTACTTATCTATCACAATGCTTATTAGGTAAACATTTCGTATCTAAGTTTTAGGTTCAAGCTCAATTTCAAGCTCAATTTCTGTTTTATATTCATTATTAAGATTAATATCTCTAACATAATTTTGATAAGGCTTTTGCTTTATTTCAATGGTATATTTATTTTTTGGTTTTAAGACAAAAGTAAACCAGCCCTCTTCGTTAGTTTTTATTTTTTTTGAAAAACAATCTTTTTGTTTACCCTGTATTTTTATATCGCAATTTACATCAGCGCCCTCATCATTTGTTACTTTTCCTCTCACAACAGTTAATGCAGGAGAATACCCAAAGCGACTTTCGAAATACTTTTCAAAATCGACTCGATAAATATCCATTCTTCCATATCCATTTGGTCTATCAGATGTTATATATGCGTATTTTACATCTGGACTAAGAGTAAAATTCGTTTCATTTTCGACTGAATTAAAAGGCATTCCCATATTAACTGGTTTTGTCCATTTTTTTCCATCTTTAATAGAAATAAACAAGTCATATCCCCCCATAGATTTATCACTATCAGAGGCAAAAACTAAGAAATCTCCGCCAGGATGCAGATATATAAAGCTCTCATCAAATTCAGTATTACATTCATTAACGGCTAAAGTATTTGAAAAATTACCACGTTTTAATAAGCTATTATACACATCACACTCTTCGCCTTGTTTATTATTAGTATTTGTTACATAATACAATTCATTATTAATAAAGTCAAAACTCCCAGAGCCTTCATATTTGGGGCTGTTTACATTTTGACCAACATTTTGAGGTTCAGAAAAATCGAACTCATCCTTAAGGTGCAAATAATATATATCTCCTCCATCTTTATTAGAAGGAATATGGCGATATAAGATATAATCATTATTATTTAAACCAACCGAAGTTAAAATATAATCTTTATCCTTTGCAAAGACCTCATCAACAAGTTGAGCTGGTAAAAAGTTTTTATTTTCGTCAAAATATGATGCCAATACCGAATAATTATAAAGTTTTGAAATAGAGCTTTGCTCCTGCCCTTCAAATACTCTTCGGTCACTCGTAAGATACAGTTTATTTTCATCCCACGAATGAACAGGGTAAATTTCATTAAACTCTGAATTTACATTTGGTCCCAGATTTTTAAAATCACAATTATACTTAGTATTCATCAATTCTTTAGCAAGTTTTGCTTGAGCAATATATTTTGCAAGTTTAGTACTATCCACCACTTCTGTCCCAGATTGTATTTTTGAATAATACTCAATAGCTTTATCAAAATCACTGATTTTATGGTAATACTGTCCATATCCAAAATTAATTTCTCCCATATAATTTGAATTAGGATTTGCCTCAAAAGCAATATCCAAATACTTTATACATTTCTCATAATCATATAATTTAAAAAAACATTCAGCAATTCTAATATTCAACAAATCATTTTTTGGATGCTCTCTATACACGTCCAAGTAAACATCTAAAGCCTCTTGAACTTGATTATCTTCAAAAAACATTTTTGCTTTTGTCATTTCCCAATCCGATGATAATAATTCGCTATTTTGCGCATATAAATTACACACAAACACCAAGCTTAATAAAATAAAAGCGATTCTTTTCATATTTTTCATTTTTGTTATTCTAAGGGGGTTAATCCTCATTACTTACACCGCAATTATACAATAAATTATTACATTCTCCAAAATAATAATACAGATTTCCGTCTTATTACCTCTCTGCAACATACGTAATACATCTCCTATTTAAACGAACACAACACTTTCAAATTTAAGATTTGAGCGAAAAGAGGTAATATTTCGGCATCAATCAAATAATTTTTCTTATAAAATTAAAATACTTAAACGGCACATATTTAAAAGGCAAATCCATCCACGTTGGAGAATACACAACAGCTCTTTTATTGCTAAACGCCAAAAAACTTTCCTTACCGTGATATTTCCCCATTCCGCTATTTCCTACTCCTCCAAAAGGTAATTTATGATTAGTAATATGCATTAAAGTATCATTCACACAGACACCTCCAGATGTAGTTTTTGCAAGAACACAGTTTGCCTTTTTTGTTTTCCCAAAATAATAAAAAGCCAAAGGTTTCTCATTTATATTTACATAATCTATGGCTTCATTAATATGATTAAACGTCATAACAGGTAAAATAGGTCCAAATATTTCTTCTTGCATCACTAAAAAATCTGGCTTAACATTGTCGATAATAGTGGGAGCAATAAATCGTTCTTTTTTATCAATTTCTCCACCAGTATGTATATTCCCCTGATTCAATAGTTTTTCCAATCTATCCATCGCATTATTATTCACAATACGCGGATAATAAGGACTTTCATTAATGTTCTCGCCATACATTTTTTTGATATAAAAGGCCATTTTATCAAGCAACTCATCTTTAATCGATTGGTGAGCAAAAATATAATCTGGAGCTATACATGTTTGTCCTGCATTTATAAGTTTTCCCCAAGCAATTCTTTTTGCTGCCATGTTAATATTTGCCTCAGCATCAACAATAGCAGGACTTTTTCCACCTAATTCTAAAACGACAGGAGTTAAGTTTTTTGACGCAGCTTGCATAACTATTTTACCAAGTTTAGGGCTTCCAGTAAAAAATATAATATCAAATTTTTGTTTCAACAAGAATGTATTAACATCTTTCCCGCCTTGTACCACACCAATATATTTAGGCTCAAAACACTCGTCAATGATTTTTTCCATTAAATTTGCCACAGTTGGAGTATAAGGCGAAGGCTTTAATATTGCACAACAACCAGAAGAAATAGCCCCAACTAAAGAATTAAAAAGCAAATGAAAAGGATAATTCCAGGGAGCAATAATTAATGCAGCACCCAGTGGTTCGTAAATAATTTTACTTGAGGAAGGTAAAATATGCAATGGGCTTGTTACTCTTTTAGTACGTGTCCATTTTTTTAGTTTTTTTAAATGATAATCAATTTCATTTATTACAATACTAATCTCAGTCAAATAAGCTTCTTCGGGCGATTTGTGTAAATCCTTCCATAAAGCCTCCTCAATTTTAGTTTGATATTTTAAAACGACCTCTTTAAGTTGGCGAAGTTGTTTAATTCTAAACCCAATATCTAATGTTTTATTTGTTACAAAAAAGGCTTTTTGCTTCTTAATATATGAGACAATTATTTTCTCTGGTGTATCTTTCATTTTAATAGTTAAGGCTTATTTTATTGAACTACAAACAGTAGTTTGAATTAGTTGTTTTAAAGGGTGTTTGGCAATTTTATCCTCCATTGGATAATGTTTTTTTCTAGTAAAAATATATCCTTTTAACTTATCATTATTTTGATATGCAGTTTGTATGGCGTCTAATGATTGTGCTGGTTCTAATGTGAATGGTCTAAATAAATAATCTACAAGTTTATCGAACCACTTGTCCATTTTAATCATTTTTGTATTCATAATGCCAGGGTCAACTCCATTTACATATATATCTGGGTATCGTTCAGCCATATCAGTTGTAAAAATCGAAAGAGCCAATTTAGACTTAGAATAAGCACTTATTCTGCTATATGACTTATCATTACCTTTTAAAAAATCTGTTTCTATATCCGTATATTTTCTAGAAAGCGAAACCACATTAACAATAGCCGCAGCTTGCACCATATTATCAGCTAACATTTCAGATAATCTTGCTGGACCATAAAAATTAACTGCCATATTCATTTCTATTCCCTCATCGTTTGTCTGATAGCTAGCAAACATTGAGCCTGCATTGTTTACAAGAGCTCTTATTGGCAGATTTAAAGATTTTATCCTATAAGCTAAATCATCGACTAAAGCAGATGACGAAAAATCTGTTAAGAAAATTGCATAATCATCACAAGATAATCCTATAGGACTAATAAAATCTCTTAACTCTTTTACTTTGTCTTTATTACGACAACATAAAATAGGATATAAACTCTTTTCTTTAGCCGCTAAACTAGCAAAATACTTTGAGATTGCTTTTCCAAAACCTCCACTTGCTCCTGTAACTATCAACAATTCTTTTTCTTGCATATCCTAATTTCCAATCGTATTATATTTAAGCAAATTTAAAGTACTTTAGGTCTTAACTAAATCTTGTAAAATTAATAAATAATCACAACATCATTTCTCTATCACATTATCGATTACTTTTCTATATTACACTATCTTTAAAAGCAATCATTATATTATTCACCATCTAAAGTATAATCTTCATAATATGATTTTAATTCAAGAACTCTTGTTTTAACGAATTCAACTCTTCTTCCAACTGCTTGCAGTTTCCACATAGTTCCTTGCATACCCCCATACATTTGGCTCGAAAATTCAAATTCTAAGTCTCGATATTCTATCCACTTGATTTGAGATTTTTGCAATTTCACTTTTGCATCTTGATCAAGAACACCCATTAATAGTTTATAGTATTTATTTAGTTCATTATCCCAATCTTTTTCGGCAATTACAGAACACTCAATCATACCTGAGGTTGTATAATTTGAGTCATTGTTAAGACAATCCTCAAATTTAATGTCAATTATATGTTTTTCTTCACTTTTTTCTTGCCCAATTATAGACAAGCTAAGACCTAAAATTATAAACATTAATATTAACTTATTCATTTTGCTTAGATTAAAAAAAAATTACTTACAATTTACAAATAATAAAAATATTCAGGTGTAAATATATTAACAAATAATTACTAATAAAAACATTTATCCAAGTATTTTAAAAGTAATATACTATAGATTTACCTAATTACCTCACTTATTAATCCCAAACAGATACAAGTTTCGTTCTTCAACTCTCATCAGGCTCTTCATATTTTACTACGTCCTAATAGTTTAAACAAGTTTCAAAATAGACTAATTTTAAAGACCGCCGATAATCAGTGTATTTTTCGTCTTCATTCTGATGTTGGTAGAATCGTGTTTTTTTGTAAAATCATCTACAATTAACGCAATATTTTTTTTTTTTTTTTTTTAAGTATTTTAAACAAACTATATAAACAATGAAAAAAAGGCAAATTTTCCTAATTAATTTAGCTACGGCACTATTTTTTGCACTTATTTTTTACAAAAACTATATTGGACTTAACCTATTTTTATTTGAATTGCTTGTTGTACCAATAATGTTTTATATTAACCGCCCAGTAAGGCTCAATGGACTTGGGTTATCAGTGCTTGCAGGTGTATTTCTATCAGCTTTAATGGTTGTTTTACTTAATACTAACTGGAGTATTTTCATTAATATTACAAGTCTATTCATTCTTAGTGGTATTTTATCATATAAGAATTTTAGATCGTTCATACATGCATTTATTGAGTCCTTTTTTAGGCTATTTTCGTCACAAATCAGCATTTTGTTAGATTGGGATAGCCCAACTAAAAGCAGTACCACCAGTGCTAATTCTAAAAGAAATATTAGTTTAAGTAAAGTCTTTTATTTATTTGTAATCCCTTCAGCGATAATAATTTTATTTATCATTTTATATGCCTCAGCAAGTTCTAAATTTTATGACCAATTTGCAATAATTTTTAGAACAATTCGAGATTTCCTTGAAAGCATAAGCTTTATTTTTTTACTAATGATTATCCTTGGTCTAATAATAGGCAATGTCCTCTACATGAAAACAACACCTTTGGGCTTACTCAAAATAGATACCAATGGAAATGATAATTTGTACAGAATTAGACGAAAAAGTTTTATAAAATTTAAAAACACAGGACTTAAAACTCAATGTTTATCAGGAATTGTACTACTGGCCTCTCTTAATATTTTAATTCTTTATTTTAATATTTTAGATTTTACATATCTTTGGTTTGGCTTCGACTGGGATGGCAGTTTTTTAAAAGAATTCGTTCACGAAGGCACTTGGGGTTTGGTATTTTCGGTATTTATATCGGCAGGTATTGCACTATACTTTTTTAGACATAATCTAAATTTCTATTCCAAAAACAAATGGCTAAAGCGTCTAACCATAATTTGGATTGCTCAAAACATTATTATGGTTGTTTCGGTTGTTTTACGCAACTATTGGTATATAAACTATTTTGGACTAGCATACAAAAGAATTGCAGTATTGTTTTTCTTACTTCTAACAATAATTGGTCTAGTTACTATAATAATTAAAATTTCACAATTTAAAAGCACCTACTATTTATGGAGGGTAAACGGTTTTGCACTTTTTACAGTACTAATTTTAACTACATGCGTAAACTGGGATATGTTAATTGCAAAGTTCAATTTTCAACACTACGACCGTTCTTTTATCGATTATAGATTTATGTCTAAACTTAATAACTCTGCCCTTCCTTATACCCTTAAAACTATAGATGAACTTGAAGAAATAAACAAAGTTCAACAAGAAATAATGCCCTTTGATATTAATCTACCATATTTATGGGACATATATATGTATCAAGTTGAAGTTTCGATTAAAAAGAAAAAATTCATAAAACGACATCAGCACACAAACCTATTAGAATGGAACCTTGCTGATTATCAAACCTTTAAAAAACTAAAGCAATTAGACAAAACAAAGTTATAAAATATATTTTTTGTTATAATATTTATTTAATAATCTCTTCTTTTAACTTGTAAAGAAAGATCATCTATCCAAACTTCACTAGGTATGTCTTTAATAGTGTCAGTGATACCAAGTCATTACGACATCATAAAATTAAAACTCATCAACATAACTTTGCTCATCTTGTTAAGCAACAAGTTGTTATCACACCAAATTTTGTAATCTCCTTGTTTACCAATTATAAGTTCGAGTTTAAATGTGAAACTTGTGTTAATTAAGTATTTTTAATATTTTTGTAAAAAACTGTATTCATGTTTAAACAAATTATCCTTGTTGGTATAGGTGGCGGAATTGGAAGCATTTTACGTTTCAGTATTTCACTACTATCTAACAAGTTTTTTAGCATTAAAATACCAATTCCAACACTTATAGTCAATGTTTTAGGAAGTTTTGTAATAGGCTTAATATTTGCATATATTCAAAATAATAATGCAGAGACATCTAATTTAAAGTATCTTTTAGTAATTGGTTTTTGCGGCGGGTTCACTACTTTTTCAGCTTTTGCTTGGGAAAATTTACAGCTTTTCAATTCACAAAATTATAGTCTAGCATTATTGTATATTGCATTAAGCTTAGTTTTGTGTTTTTTAGGAGTGGCTGGAGGTTATTTTCTAATAAAATAAAACACACTCTATAAGCTAGTACTCAAGTTTTCTCCTTATTAAAATCTCAATTTACTTTTCGATTATTCGCCACTACTATTTTACAGGCATTATTACATCTAAAAGTCTGTACTCAAAGACAAATAAAACATTCGATCTTGAATAACATTATTTTCTATTCCCCATGCCCAATCTGCACGAATAAAGTAACCAAATAGTTTTGTTCTCATTCCAAAGCCGTAACCCGAAACGATAGGAAAATTATCATTATGAATAATAATTGTAACTGGATAATTTTCGTAATAATCATTTTCATACGCATTATTACCTCCAAAAGGGGTTAATCCACTCCATGCACTTCCTACATCAAAAAAACCAATCATCTGAAAGTGTTTAATCAAATCACTATTAATAGGTTTTTTATAAATATATGAAAAAATTGGCCATCTAATTTCAGCATTAAATACAGCAAAATTTGTCCCATTACGAATATTTTGTGAAAAGCCACGCAAGTTTGTAGCAACAGCCTGATAAGCATAATTTACTTCGGGGTCGATGCGAATATTATCGTTAAATGTTGGTGTTTTTGCTGAAAAATTAATCCAATTATCAATACCCCCAAGATAATATATAAGTTTTGCTTTCCCGAATGATGCACTTGTAGCAAAGCGTGCTGCAAAAATCAAATTTTTATGAATTGATTTATAATATCGTATATCAGCACCTGTTACCAACATATCTGTTTCTTTTTTATCTAACTGTTTAAATACTTCAACAAAAGCTTTCATTCTAAAACCATCCAAAATATTGGTTGATATTTCTTTAGTATTATCAAAAATATATTCAGCTTTTACACTTGCCCAATAATCATATTGTTCTGGAGCCAAAAGGCTTTGATAATCAACTGAAAGTAGAGAGTTATGGTTTTGTCTTAAATTACCAGTAAATTGAAAAGCATCTACTTGTGAGAGCGGATATCTCATTATGTAAAATGCTTCGTGAGTAAATGTTTTGATATATGAATAGCCTATATAATTATTTAATACTTGCCGATGCAATACAAGTTGTTTATTCCAGCGTTTTTTCAAATTTTCAAAACTCAGCAAATACTCATTACTATCAAAATTCCCGGCAAACCTAAAGCCAGCAGTAATTCTATAATCTTCAAATAAGTCTGAGGTACCAACCTTAAAAATAAGGTTAAAACCTGGATTAAAATAAAAAGCGGAGCCAGTAAATGTTTGATATGAATTGCTTAAAAAACCATAATCAATTTGAGAAACGAGATAATTCGTATAAAAAGCTGTCTGATACTTGCCAGTACGCGGCTCTTTTGCCCTTCCGTTTTCATCAAAATCTTTTTCTTCTACAACAACATCTTTAAGTAATTCAGATTCAAAAACATAATCATTAATGTTTATAGCCTGCTCCTCTTTAACAATAGGTAGTTTTGATAATGAATCAATTTCTTTTTCAGGTTTTTTAAGTTTTTTTGCAGTTTTTCTCGCTGCTTTTTCATAATTTATCTTGAACATAGTTTTAGAGCTACTACTTATAGGTACAGGAAGCGTTTCGTTATGCAAAAACTCAAATTTGTTCTCATTTTTATAAAGAAACATATTTGCATCCGAAAATTTTGTCAATCCTAGTTCTCGTATATTATATGAATAATTTGTAAGCTGAGATTTGTTTAGAAAAAACCTATAATGAGTAGTAGTATCAATAAAGCTAATCGCCGAGTCTATTTTTGCAGAGTATAAATTATTTATGCCATTTTCGTCAGACAAAAAAACATAAGAATTATTTATCATTCCAGGTTGAGTCTCTGACGAGAATTTTGAATTAGTTACTTGATTAATAGTTTTTGACTCAATATCATAGACAAAAATATCGGTATGTTTTTGGGTAGGCACAAAACGCATATCACGATTACCTAATTGATCCGAGTCTCGATTGCTACTAAATATTATTTGTTTAGACCTATTAATAAAAATCGGATTAAAATCGTCAGCATAATCTCGTGTGATATTAACAAGTGTATTTGCCAAAATATTAAAAATAAACAAATCCGATTGCCCATTATTAAAGCCTGCTAACACTAAACTTAATCCATCATGTGAATAATCAAAAGAGTTCATTTTTTCAAGTGCAGTCATTTGAATCTCTTTAATTTCTTCGGTTTCAAAATTATAAGTCTTATAATAAATTTCCCCATTTTTCTCAATTACAAACCCTAACAATTTCCCTGTTGGGTGCCAACGTAATACAGGATAGGTATAATCAACTATCTGGTCTAGTTTATGTTCTCGTCTATAAATAGTTTTTGTTTTCCCACTTTCAACATCTTTTACTTTTATCCAATATTTGCCAAGTTTATTTTCGACCCATGCAATTTTGTTAGCATTTTCGGAGAACTGTAATTGATAATACTCTACACCCCGGCGATTGCGTTTTAATAAGTTTTTGCTCTCGGGTTTAGTGGTTGAGATATCAAATGTTTCATATTGCATTTTATAGTACATATTCCAATTAGCTTGCAACATGGTAAGAGAACTTCCCAACACATACAAAAAACCGCTTTCCATATTTTTTGTAACACGTGTCAAATAAACAATATTTGGGATAACTTGAGGACTGTACGTTGATGCGATATAGTTCCATATAGCCATTCCGGCAATTTCAGCATCTTTACCTGTAAGCTGATTAAAATTATTAAAATCTCCCGACAATATTCCCATTTTTGTTTGCTCATCTATTTGTGTATCCCAATCTCTAGACACATAAGCGATTAGTCCTTTAATATACCACTCAGGCATTGTTATTAGAGTATTATTTGCAATTTTATTTTTTAAATCAAGACCAAAAAGCATTTCGTTAAGAATAATATTAGCAATAGCCGCCCTTACTTGCTGCTCTAGACTTGCAATATCTCCTTCAATAAAAATAAATGCAATATTATCAACAACTTTTGTTACACCTCCAATATTATATTGAGCATCACCTGTATTTAAACCAATATTACTCTGTCTAAAATCCGAAAGATTTTGATATAGCACAAAAACAATCCTTTGATTTAGTTGATGCTCAAAAAAAGTTTCGGTTTGTGTAAGATACTTATTAGTAATTGTTGCAACTTCAAGAGCAATATCTTTACTCCCTGCATAAAAATAAGTGTCAAATTTTTGATATCTAAAGTAAAACCAGTCAAATTCATCATATTGTACACGATTTTTACCAAACTTCATTTGATGCCCGTTATAAAACTGTGCAGACGCAACAACTGACGAAATAAGTCCTGCAAAAACAATCAATATTTTTATAAATTTTCTCACAAATTTTACTACAAAATATAAACTTGCAAATTACGAAAACTTGTAAACAGAACAAAATATTTTTTTCTTCGAACTTAATTAGAGTTTTTTATTGTTTTTGATTTTGTCAATGCAGCATCTTTGAAAATATTTTGATTCTATACTGAATTACAAGCACCACGTATAGGCCTGACAAAAAACGAGTAGATTCGGGGGTGGGCTCAAAACAATTAGAATTGTTATTGATAACAAAAAATCTATTTTAAAATTTTGGCAGCAATATGTATATAATTTAAAAACTTTATTCGATTATATTTCAAACTTTTTCCTATTTTTGTTTTAATTAATCAAAATAATTAAACATGAAATACTTAAAAGTTGTTTTAGTCTTTTTGTTATTTTACTCTGCTACTCTACAAGCACAGGAAACAAAAGAAAAAGAAGACAACGTAAAAACTGGATGGAACTTTGGCTTATTACCAGTTGTCTCATTTAATTCTGACCTTGGATTTCAATATGGATTATTGACCAACTTTTACAATTATGGTGATGGTTCAAATTTTCCAAAATATAATCATTCACTTTATGCAGA
>JAQUBO010000070.1 GCA_028686735.1 Bacteroidales bacterium | reverse complement strand
ACAATTGGGTGGTTTACCCAATTGAAACTGGAACAATAACACCAACTGATAATAATCTATCAATTGATTGGGATATAGCTTATATAGGTGAAACAGGAATTTATGTTGAAGCAACAAACATTTGTGGTTTCTCAAGATCTGACACATTATTTGTTCAAACCAACCCTAGTCCGTTTCCAAATTTAGGCAATGATACTACTATTTGTGCTGGAGAAACTCTTATGCTCGATGCAGGTTTTGCTAATGGGTGGAATTGGAGTAATGGAGAAATAACTCAAACTATAGAGGTTTCAGAACAAGGATTATTTTCAGTGGAACCATTTATAGGAACATGTAGTAATCAAGATGAAATCTATGTGACCTTATCAGACCCTGATGTTGAATTTGGCCAAGACACAATATATTCTGATGTGCCAATTACATTGGATGCTGGAGCAGGATTTGTTGAATATCTGTGGAATGACAACTCTACAGACCAAACTTTAGAAGCAATAAACTCTGGATGGTATTATGTTACTGTTACAAATGAGTTTGGATGTATGGATAACGACTCTGTGTATTTTGATTTTGTATCTGACATAAATCTATCTAATACTGATATTGAAATTTATGTATATCCCAATCCTACTAATGGAGTGTTTGTTGTAGAAGTGAATGTTGCCTTAAATGATATTATTAAAGTTAAAGTATTTAATAGCCTTGGTCAAATAATCGAAAGTGTTGAGTCTATACAAGAAGTAATTGAAATAGATATTTCAAATCATATTCCAGGTTTATATTTTATTAGAATCCACCAAAATGGAAATGTGTGGGAATATAAATTATCTAAACATTGAGTCTATTCCGTCAAGTCAAAATGACTGATTTATTATTTGACAATCCCTAAGTATTTTATATTTGTTATTTGCTGATAATTATTTGCTGAAAATCTTTTTTTTTCAACTGGTTGATTGAAAAACAGATTTTTAAAGAGCTAGCAAAGTAAGATCAATTAAAGGTTTGGTGGTTCGTATCTTTGGAAAATTATTTGTTGCATTTATTAACTTAATATTTTGATGTCGAAAGTAAGATAGGAATTAAGTTTTTTATTTGCATCCACTATTGTAGCTATTTTTATTTTACAGCTTTGCAGAGATAATAAGCGGGAAACTTATTTGATACCAACTTGAAGAAATGCTAAATATGAAAAGCTTTTCGGGAGATATTGGAATTGAAAATTAATTGATTTTAACATTGTAAAATGCTTAGCTGCTTATTGATTTGGAAACCTCAAAAAGCTTAAAAACGCTGTATTTTTATAAGATTCTGAAATTAAAAAAGCCTGACTTCGTTAGAAATCAGGCTTTTATGTTTTTTTGCTTTCGCAATCTGTTGTCCGACAAGGATTCGAACCTTGGCTGTATGTACCAAAAACACAAGTGCTACCATTACACCATCGGACAAAGAACTTTTGAGATTGCAAAACTACAATATTTTTTCTGTTTTCAAAAAAAATTGTGACTTATTTTAATAAAAAAAGCATTCTTCAATTGAAAAATGCTTTTTTTTGCAATTTATATAAATATAAGTTGGGTAATAATGTAAATTGGTAATAAGATAATTAGCGAGAATTTAATCATATAACCAAAGAAACTTGGCATATCAATATTGTTTTCTTCGGCAATTGCTTTTACCATAAAGTTTGGTCCGTTACCAATATAGGTCATTGCACCAAAGAAAACGGCTGCGAGACTAATGGCAGTAAGTAATATTTCGGGAACCCCTGCCACAAAACCCTCTCCAATTATGGGTACTCCACCAGGATTCATGCCTATTGCTAAATTATGGAACGAAACAGTCGTAGGTGCATTATCCAAAAATGCACTCAACCCCCCTGTTGCATAATAGAAATGTTCTGGCGTTGTAATACCAAATGATGCAGCGTTTGCTGATAAGTAAAGCAATGCTGGCACCATGGTTGTAAATATCCCAAGAAATAAGAAGGCAACTTCGATAATTGGAACCCATGTAAATTTATTTGCTTTACGTAAGCTTTTTGACGTGAATACAAGTGAGCAGATGACCATTAACACCATTGCTCCTTCACGAATAAAGCCGAGATAATCATTACCATGTTTACCATTTTCAAAAACCTGATGACTATCCCACTGTGGGAAATATCCTTTATTAAGAAATGCCACAGAGGCAACAACACCAGCTAGCCATAAAAAGTTTAAATTCCCTTTTAATCTTATTGGTTCAATATTAGTTTTGTCAAATTTTATATTTTCTAGAGGTTCTTTTTTGTAAAAATAAGAATCTACGGTAAAATAAATGATTAATAATAAAGCATTAACAAAAGCCCATTCTGGCAACATGTGCAAAAACCAGGTAAATTCAGCACCTCTTAAATAAAGTAAAAATAAAGGAGGGTCACCTAAGGGTGTCAGTAAACCACCACAGTTTGCAACTATTGCAATAAAGAAAAGTATTGTATGTACTTTATATTTTCTTTCTTTATTTGTTTTTATTATAGGTCTTATTAATAGCATTGCTGCTCCAGTAGTACCCATAAATGATGCTAACACAGCACCAATAGCTAGAAAAACTGTATTTATCCATGGTTTAGCTTCGATGTCGCCTTTTAAATGTATCCCACCAGTGATAACAAATAAAGAACCAAGTAAAATTATAAATGGTATGTAATCAAACAACAGCTGATGCTGCAAAGCTCCTGTAAGATGCTGTGAAATTAGCCATATAGCCGTTGGAATACCAAGAACTAAGGAGACAATAAGCTTGTTTTTATTTTCTTCCCACCAATGATGAAATAATAATGGCCCTATGGCAATCATTAATAACATTAATATAAATGGGATTAAAGCCCAAAGTGGGATATCAACAACTGCTATAGAACTTAAAAATATCATAATATTTTGTTTTTAAAGGCTCAAAATTACTTATTTTTTTTTTAATGTCAATAAAAAAACAAAATGATAAAAACAATTGAGATGTGTTTGAGAACATTTTTTAATCTTGTGTTGTAGTATCAGTGGACATTTCTTCATTTTTTACATCTGGAAAAATTCTTTTATAAAAAATAATCATAAGAAAAACAGATATAGTTATTGCAGAGTCTGCAATATTAAAAACTGGTCGAAAAAACACTAATTTTTCGCCGCTTTTAAAAGGAAACCAATCGGGATAGTATGTTTGTATTACTGGACAATAAAACATATCGACAACATGGCCATGTAAAAAACTTGCATAGCCACCTTCAGGAGGGAATATTGTTGCAACTTGTCCAAAGCTATCAGTGAAAATAAGTCCATAAAAAGCAGAATCTATCAAATTACCTGTCGCTCCAGCAACAACAAGAGAAATGCAAACAATATAAATAATGTGTTCATTTCGTTTAATAAGGCGGATGAGGTAATATGTTAAGCCCCCAATAGCGAGTATTCTAAATATGCTAAGTGCAAGTTTGCCCCAATCTCCGCCAAGCTCCATACCAAAAGCCATTCCTCGGTTTTCGGTAAAATGTAACATGATACGATCTTTGATAAAATGAATTTCTTCACCCATCATCATATTTGTTTTTACCCATATCTTTAGCACTTGGTCGGCTATCAAAATTCCTAAAATTATGGATAAAGATATTATCGTGTTTCTCTTCATTTTGTAATATTTCAGCGACAAATATAAAACATTTTTTTATAATATTGTATTTGAGATTGACAAACAATAAGCTAATTTCGATTGTTGTTATGTTGTTTTATTGTATTTTTGTATATTGCATAAAAAAAATAAGCCTATGTTAAATATTGCGTTGTTTGGACCTCCGGGTGCTGGTAAGGGAACTCAATCTCAATTTTTGATTGATGAGTATAATTTATTTTATATTTCGACTGGTGATTTATTAAGAACTGAGATAAAAAACCAATCTAAATTAGGTAAAGAGGCTCAAAGTATTATTGCCTCTGGTGGACTAGTTTCTGATGAGATAATTGTGCAAATTATTGAAAAAACTATTACAGATAATCCAGATGCAAACGGCTTTTTATTTGATGGGTTTCCACGTACTTATATACAAGCTTATATTCTCGAGGGCTTGATGATTAAACTGAACACATCTCTTAATTGCCTGATAAGTCTTGAAGTGGATGAAGAGGAATCTGTAAAAAGATTGCTGCGGAGAGGAAAATCATCGGGGCGTTCTGACGACAATGAAACAGTTATCAGAAATCGATTAAATGAATATAAAGAAAAAACCCTACCTGTGTTAAGTTTCTATAAAGATAAAGGCATTTATTTTGGTGTGGATAGTAGTAAGCCTATTCCGACTGTTCGTAAAAGAATATTAAATATTGTTGTAGAGGAGTTAAGTAAAAGATTATTGAATATCGTTTTGTTTGGTTATCCTGGCTCAGGACGTGGCTCACAGGGGAAAGCTATTGCTAAAAAATATGGACTTGAGTATGTCGCAACAGGACCTATGCTTGGCGAAGAAATTGAGAAAAACACAGAAATTGGAGAACAGATTAAAGAGATTTATGAAAGCGGAAAACTTGTGCCTGATGAAATTGTAGTGCAACTTATTGAACAAAAACTCGAAAATTCAAAAAATGTAAAAGGATTTATTTTTAAAGGTTTTCCTAGAACCCTTGTGCAATCATATATTTTAGATGGATTGTTGAAAAAACATGGTACATCATTAGCTAAAATCATTGAAATTGAAGTGCCTACACTGGAACTTATTCAACGTCTTGACGAACGAAGCAAAACAAATAATTGTATGCCTTATGATACTAGTACTGCAAAAATTGTAAAGCGTTTGCAAGAACACGAAACAAAAACAGTGCCTGTCATCGAAAAATATAACGAGTTACATGGTGTTGTTAAAATTGATGGTATTGGAAGTTTTGATGAGGTTTTTGAGAAAATTAGTTTTGAAATAGAAAACGGGTTTAAAAACTTAAGGTAATAAAATGAGGTTTGTTTATGAACAAAGAAGATTTAAGACTGTTATGATGAAAAATACTTTTTAATATTTAGTATATGAAATATTTATCCTTAGTTTTAGTTTTGTTTTTAGTCAGTGCGAGTTATATTTATGCTCAAGATGTTCCTAATAATAGTTTTGAAATATGGTACACTGCTGACCAAGGACACGAAGAACCCGAAAGTTGGAGTACCGCCAATTCGACAACTAACACCTTTCCCATTAATGAAGTAACAACAGAAAAAACGGATGATGCTTACGATGGAAATTATGCTGCAAAACTAACATCTATAACAGTTTTTACATTGGTGGCTCCAGGTTTTATTACTCTTGGAAATTTTGATATTGATGTCTTTACACAAGTAACAAATATTACTGGAGGAATTGATTTTAATTTATATCCCGATAAATTAACTGCATATTATAAATACACACCTGCCGAAGGTGATTTTTTTCGACTTGGTATGTGGATGTTGAGAGATGATGGAACTGATGTGCCTGATACTGTTGCTACTGCATTGTATGATGGCTATGATGAAATGATAGAATATTCTTTTCTTAGTATTGATGTAGAATACCGAAACGAATTTCAACCAGAGCTTCTAAATATAATTGCAATCTCATCAAATCCTGATGAACCAGTAGTCGGCAGCGTTTTGTTTATTGATAAAATCGAACTCGAATACACAACTGGTATAATCGAAAACTCTACAGATGAACTTTCGGTATTTCCAAATCCAACAGCAGATTACTTTAAAATAAATGATTATTTTATTGATTCAAAAGTCGTCATATACAACTCGGCTGGGATAGAAGTTTATCTAGTAAATAATTATAATGGTGAGCAAATATCAACAAACGATTTATCTTCTGGACAATATTTAATTAAAATTAATAAAGACGGAATAAGCCACACCCAAAAACTAATAATTTATTAATAATGAAGAAAATTTTAATTGTAAGTTTTATCATACTTCTTGTAGTTGTAAGTGCTTGTGATAATAAGGATCCAATTGAAAATATTGATAATGACCTAACAAATGTTGCTCTTGCTGGAGGTGATTTCGAGAATTGGACTGAATTTTCACAAGGCGAACTAACTTATTTTAAACCATCTGGAGATTGGTGGGATGGATTAAATTATCTGGCAGTTATTGGTGGACCAGTAACTTATGAACGAACTTCTGACTCATACCAAGGAGATTATGCTTTGAGATTAGAAACAAAAGCCTGGGGCGAAGATCTTACAATTCCGGGCATTCTTGCTTCTGGTTATTTCGATCCAGATCAAACAATAGGCGAAAATCTTATGATTGGAAAACCTTATGATAAAACACCTACTCGTTTTAATGGCTTTATAAAATACCAACCTGCTGATAATGACACTCTTGTGGTTTTTCTTGCTCTTACAAAATATGATGTTGAACTTAAAAAAAGAGATACTATAGCCACTGCTGAATATACAAATACAGAAACCATGGAGACTTATACTCCCTTTAATGTAGATATTAATTACAGAAATCAAACCACGCCTGACAGTATCCATGTTATTTTATTGGCAAGTGTTTCTGGCAAAGAAATGAAAGGACATGAAGGTTCTGTATTGTTTGTTGATCAGCTAAGTCTTACTTATGAATAAAATTTTACCTGTAATATTCTTATTTTCATTTATAAGTTTTGGTTTACATTCGCAAGTTGATATTAATGTAGGCTTTAATGCGGGAGGGGCAATTCCATCCGAATCAGTGGAGAGTTCCTCAGCATCTATTTTGCCTGGGGCATATTTAGGATTTACAAAAGATATTAAATTGGGAGAGAAAATATATTTAGCACCTGAAATAAGTTTTGAGTTTAAGCATTTTGGATATTCTTCTATACAAAAAAAAGATACTGTTGTGGTATCCCAAGTAGCCGGAATTATGGCAAATATACCAACTTATTATACTGCTAATGTTACGGGGAAGTCAAGATTTATTACACTAAATGCCGATATCCCATTTGGTATTTCTATTGGGAAAAAAGCAGCGGTTTTGTTCGGAGTTTATGGTAATTATAAATTATATAAATCAGATCAAATTAATGTACATGTCCAAATTGGTGAGGGCGGACTTATACCTGACGTTGACAGCTCTAATAATAATGCTGAGCAAATCAACAATTTCGAAGGAGGTTTAATGTTAGGTGGAAAATATAGTATTAATGAAAACTTATCACTAAATTTTAATGTTTATAGGGCTTTGTCAAGGCACTATGTTTATGGTACAATACCAAATGATAGTGGACAAGATATTCCTTTCTATTTTACTATGTTTAGAGTAGGTGTTAAGTGGTTAATTAACAGCTAAATCTGATTTAAAAGTCTGGTTTAAATAATTTGGTAATTGGTAATTGTGGCATCTGTAATCGGTAACTTTTGTATTTTGAGTTAATTATGTCATACTACCCACTCCCTACTACTTTCTATCTTCTACTTACTTTTTATTCTAAGTTTTCGATGTCTTCGACTCCATTTTTCGGATACTTTA
Source organism: Bacteroidales bacterium (assembly GCA_028686735.1). Classification (GTDB taxonomy): domain Bacteria; phylum Bacteroidota; class Bacteroidia; order Bacteroidales; family ML635J-15; genus Bact-19. The sequence continues at coordinate 9,831 of JAQUBO010000070.1, read as the reverse complement.
TTTGTTCTCTATCGGCATGGATTTTCTTAAATAATTTCTTCCCAATTAAATAAGCTAATACAAGTCCAATAAATATAAAGTAAAAATCTGAACCTGTTGTTCCAAAACTATCAATTTCCGAAGCATCTAATGAGTCTCCACCCAATTTAAACGAAATTACCGCCATTGCATTGTTAAAAAAATGAGCGAAAATTGCAGGCCATAATGATCCGCTGTAATAGACCAAATATCCAAACAAAACACCTAGTATAACACGTGGGATAAATCCATAAAATTGAAAATGTACCGCAGAGAAAATAATTCCAGATAGCAATATTGCTAAATGAGGTTTTTTAATCCAATCAATTAAATGCCTTTGTATTATACCTCTAAACAGAAACTCTTCGCCTATTGCTGGCAATAAAGCCATTAGTAATAAATTAATCAGTATTTGACCAAAACCTGAACCTTTAAGCATTATTACAGTCATTTTTTTGCCCGTCTCTTCCATCTCCATCAGGCTTTGTTCTAGACCAAACAAACTCTCGGGTAATTGCAAAGATTTGTTCCAAACAATTATGATGTTCATTGCTGGGAGTATTGCAAAAAGAAGTAATATTGTTAAAATATAATAAGTAATTTTTGGCGACGACTTTAAATCTAAGTAGCCTGATACACTGTTACCAAACAGTTTTGCAATTATTAGAGCAGGAATAACAAAAGTAAATAATGCAGAAATAAATTGTAGTAATTTAACGGTATTATAATCGCTTGGAGTTTTTGCATCAGATAGACCAGACTCAAATATAAGTTCTGGATTAATAATATATCCTAACATTCCTGCGAAAACCTGACCAATGAGCATAGATGCCAATATTACGAATAAAATTATGGCTGTTTTTTGATAATAGTTATATTTTCTAATTGTATCAAACATATTCATTATTGTAAAAAAGTTCAAGTTTACTGTCTCCAAATATTTTGGTTTCTGCACTGATATTAGCAAAAAATGGAGATTTTACTCCTTTAATAAATAAGCTGTTTCCAGTAAATACTAAAGCCTCATCCCAAAGTCCCAATGAGATAAAAGTTTCTAATGTTTGCGACCCTCCTTCAACAACAAGCGATTGTATTTCAAGTTCATATAAAACTTCTAATATTTGAGGAATTATATTTTGCGTAAAATCAAGTTTAATGTATGAGATATTACCTTTATTTTCATCTTTAAGATTATTAAAAACTACCGTATGAGCTTGGTCATCAAATATTTTATAGGAGTTATCTAATTGACAATTTAAATCAATTGTTATACGCAAAGGATTTTTTCCAGCCCATTTTCTTGCAGTCAATTGCGGATTATCTAATATTACTGTATTTGTACCAACCATAAAAGCATCTTCTTCTGTTCTCAATTTATGAACTAAAGTTTTACAGTGTTCGTTAGTAATCCACGCAGCTTTTGTATCTATTCCAGGTTCTCGAATATAGTCAATAAATCCATCACGTGTTTTTGCCCATTTAAGAATAATATAAGGACGCTTTTTTTGATGATAGGTGTAAAATCTTTTGTTCAAATTGATACATTCTTTTTCGAGAACACCGGTAATAACTTCAATTTTTGCAGATTTTAATATCTCAATTCCTTTTCCAGCGACTTTAAAATACGGGTCAATACTTCCGATAACAACTTTAGGAATTTCAAGTTCAGTAATCATTTTTGCACAACTTGGAGTTTTTCCAACATGAGCACAAGGTTCTAACGAAACATATAATGTCGATTCTTTTAATAATGATTTATCATTAACTGATTTTACGGCATTTACTTCTGCATGAGCTTCTCCGTATTTTTGATGATATCCTTCCCCGATAATTTTACCGTCATGTACAATAACAGAACCTACCATAGGGTTTGGAGCGACATTTCTAATCCCCTTTTGTGCAAGTTCAATACATCTGCTCATGTATTTTTCATCTTCTCGACTTATCATAACACAAAGGTAAGATTAAATTTTCTCACTTCGATACTGGTGCACCTATAATTTTTATTGTAACAATAAATAAATAAGTTGGTTTTTTTACAAGTATATTTAAGTATTAAGATTTTTGTCAGTTTTCGTAGAACCAGGTGTTGGTCTGACTAAACAGCGGACTGACGGTTAGCTCTAGCGGTGAACCTGCTAAACAACTCAATAGCAATACTTAAAAAAATAATTATAAGTGTGAGTAACACAAGATAATTAGAACCAAAGCTCGTCGTAACTAATTGTATCGAACCGACATGTTGTTTCTAAAATGCGTCATTCTTAGAGTTAAAGCTTTTTTTATTAATAACCCTGACCTAAAGGTCAGGGAGAATTAATAAAAATTATGAGGGGCTTTAGCCCTGAACTTTAATTCCATACGATTTTGCAAATTGAAAGAAACAGTTTGTTTTTTTTAATTTTATTATTGTCATGGCTAAAGCCATTTTTCTCTTTTAATATTCTTCATCCCCGACCTAAAGGACGGGGTTAATTTGCAAGTGTTTTATTGGTTAAATTAGAGTGCAGGCGTTTGTTTAAGACTGGTTCAGACGCAGTTCCATCAATTCAGCAACTAGCGGAGAAATATTGTTTTGTCTTAATTTATTTGTAAATTGTTGTTCACAAAATAATTACTTCCAAAACTGTTTATGAACTCATTTAGGAATCAAGCAAAAAAGTTAAGACGTTTTTTTAAGAAAAACTTAAATTTCTAATATTCTGTAAGTTAATAATTTGATGCTAAAAAACTGTCTAAATCAAAATTTCTAATCCCCTTTTGTGCAAGTTCACTTCGACAAGCTCAGCACATCGCAATACATCTACTCATATATTTTTCATCTTCTCGACTTATCATAACACAAAGGTAAGATTAAATTTTCTCACTTCGATACTGGGGCACCTATAATTTTTATTGTAACAATAAATAAATAAGTTGGTTTTTTTACAAGTATATTTAAGTATTAAGATTTTTGTCAGTTTTCGTAGAACCAGGTGTTGGTCTGACTAAACAGCGGACTGACGGTTAGCTCTAGCGGTGAACCTGCTAAACAACTCAATAGCAATACTTAAAAAAATAATTATAAGTGTGAGTAACACAAGATAATTAGAACCAAAGCTCGTCGTAACTAATTGTATCGAACCGACATGTTGTTTCTAAAATGCGTCATTCTTAGAGTTAAAGCTTTTTTTATTAATAACCCTGACCTAAAGGTCAGGGAGAATTAATAAAAATTATGAGGGGCTTTAGCCCTGAACTTTAATTCCATACGATTTTGCAAATTGAAAGAAACAGTTTGTTTTTTTTAATTTTATTATTGTCATGGCTAAAGCCATTTTTCTCTTTTAATATTCTTCATCCCCGACCTAAAGGACGGGGTTAATTTGCAAGTGTTTTATTGGTTAAATTAGAGTGCAGGCGTTTGTTTAAGACTGGTTCAGACGCAGTTCCATCAATTCAGCAACTAGCGGAGAAATATTGTTTTGTCTTAATTTATTTGTAAATTGTTGTTCACAAAATAATTAGTCTTTGCAAGAACCGAGTTTACGAGCTCAGCGTAGCTAAAACGTCAAATTACTCATAAATATTTATATACTTTATGGGTATTCGTGAATCGCTACGCTTATTTCTGCGTTACTCTCATTTCTGAAACAGTCATTTCGACAAGCTCACTTCTCCGTCGGCTGACGGATCAGCACATCGCAATACATCTACTCATATATTTTTTATCTTCCCGACTTATCATAACACAAAGGTAAGATTAAATTTAAATGCCCAGTTTTCAATTTCTTTAGATCTTGAATAAGGACCATATCTGTAATAAACCCCTAAGCCAAATCCCTCAAAACTCATTTTAAGTATTTGATTAATTTGTATGCCCGACTCAAAATAACCCTTATTCATTGTTTTTGCAAAATCAGTATTATTTGAATTTGAGATTCGAGTATTATCTCCCCAACCAGCAGCAGAAACTAGAACAATTTTAGGTTGCCACTTTGGAGTCTTAAAAAGCAAACTTCCAAAGTCATGTCTAAAGAATACAGATGCAAATCTATCTGAAATAAATTCGTTAATTCTCATTGTGTTAAAACTATTATCAATATTTAACCATGAATACGAACCTGTGCCATAATACATTTCTCCATAAGGGATATTACCATCAAGATATGTTCCGCTTAAAGTAAGATAAGAATCTCCAATATGTCTAAATGCAAACTTCTTTGATATTTTAGCTTCAAGTTTAAGATAATCATAATCACCATTAAGATATTCGATACCTTTTATAATATTTGCATAAAATATCGGATATTTTGTACCCATACTCAGAAGATTTCCTTTTGGCGTTTGGAGAAATTTTTCTTTATAAGCATATCGGGCATATAAACCGACTTCGGAGGTAAAATATTGTAAAGGGAATGCTTCATTAAAGCTATATCTGTTAGGATTAGTTATGTTTTTATTTTGATAATCAAATCTTAAATCAGCTTGCAAATAACGTAATGCAGAAAATTTTAAAGATCCATAAAACGATTGGATAGAGTCCATTTCGCTAAGGAAGAAGTCTCTTGTTGATTGTAAGCTTATTTTTGCAATATCGTTATAAAAATGGTGTTCATCGCTAAATTCTAAATCTTGTTTATATCCAAGTTTTAATCTCGTTGTTGCTGATTTGTCAAGGATAAATTCTAAAGACCCTCCATATTTTAGAGCCTTATCTCGAAATCCATAGCCAACATATCCACCAACCGACATCCATTTTAGCATTTTTTGATTTGTTGCTAGACCCAAACCTATTCGATAGCCCTCATATTGGTTATACCACAATATCGATGTCGGATCAAGATTTACAAATTTTATAGGTATATATCCGGCAGCGATAACATCAACAACATCCATAAATTTGTCAAGATTTGCTTCTTTCCCGATACTGTCAATAACTTTATATGTTCTTCTGTCTTTTGCTGTTAGGGAATCTTTTCTGTAAGTACTCCAAAAAACACTATCTCTTTTTGCGGCATTATTATTTACATTAACACCAATTTGGCTAAACTCACGCCTTTTGTAATCTGGATTTAAACTAATATCGCTAAGATAACTTTTTCCAATCCCAACTAAAGGCATATCGTTTTCGCTGGCACCTCCGGTTGTAATTGATGCGGAGTTATCGCCGAATTGCATTATGTTCATTACAATATCGGTATTTAATTGTACCGGAAACCATTGAACAGAGTCGATTAATTCGTATTTCTGTTGGATATTTATATTAAAAGCACCTGTCGGCTCATAAGGTTTAGCATTGACGTTTTGTATTGCGTAACCATGAGAATTAATATGTAAAACTCCTTGTAATCCGTCAAAATTTTTACCTTTTAAAGGCCGATATGAAATTATAAAAATTGTGTCAGTCGCCTCATTGTACATTGTGTCTTCAATAATAAAAAAGTATTTATTTGTACTACCCTTACTAATTGGACTAAGATATTTTTTATCTAACAAGCTGATAAAATCCTTATAAAAAGAAAATGATTGAAACTGACTTGTAAGAAGTGTAAAAGCAGGGGTTTTTAAGCCCGACATTTTATGTGCAAGTACCTGTTCTTGGTTATTGTCTGGATATTTGAATTTTCTTTCAGCAACCGATTCTGTTATAAATAAATGTTGTTCATCAAAAAAATCCATCATGGTTTTTCTAGGCTTTATTGTATCATTTACAACACTATCAGTTGGAACGGTATCTTTTGGCAAACGGTCGATGTTTTTGGTGTCGATAGTAAAATACATCTTGTTATACGACACATAAGAGAACGAACGCATTTTTTCTGGATTGTTTATTTTTGAGTTTTCAATAACAGCATTAATAATCCTATGAGCTGGATTTATGCCTGGTAAAATTGTAATTTCGCTAAGTTGGTAAGCATCTTGGTCTAAAGCTATTTCGATATATGTTTTTCTGAGAATTTCGTTTTGAGGAATGATTTTTTGCTGATAGCCGAGATAACTGATTTTAAGAAATTCAATTTTTTCTTTAGAGTTAATATGAAAATATCCATCCAGATCGCTTGTTGTTCCTTGGTTTGATGAATTGTATATGATGTTAACAAATGCTAGAGCTTCTCCATTTTTAGCATCAGTAATACGCCCAGACAATTTGTTTTGAGAATAAACAAAAAATGTCTGTAAAAACAGAATCAAAAATATGGTGGTTTTTTTATTCATAATACTTGCAAATTTAAAATAAATTGTGATATAATTTATAATGGTTGATAATGTTGATTTAAAGATTTTACTTACGCATAGATTCCAATTAAATAATGCTTGAAATAATTGGTTTTTTACCATTGTGGAATCATTTAGGTACTAAAACGGATATACATAATTTATTATAACGAACATAGTTTAAGTTTAGTAGATATTTCATATATTTGGACATTCTAAGATTGTAAAGCTTTATATATGAATTTCGAAAAAGAATTAGTAGAGAGAAGTGGTTCAAAATGTGAACTTTGTGGTGCAACTAACAGTCTAACATCTTTTGAGGTAAGTCCTTTACAAAGCAATAGTGCAGATGATTATGTTATGATTTGTGGCACTTGTAATGAACAGTTAGGCGATCCAAAAAAGATTAATCCAGTTCATTGGCATTGTTTAAATGACAGTATGTGGAGTGAGATTCCATCTGTTCAGGTAGTTGCTTGGCGAATGCTGAACCAACTGAAATCTGAAGGCTGGCCACAAGACCTGTTGGATATGTTATATCTTGATGATGAGACATTAGCATGGGCTAAATTAGGAGTTGGAGAAAAAACAGAGGAAGATACAATTAAACATATTGATAGTAACGGTAATGTTCTCCAAAATGGGGATAATGTGGTTTTGATAAAAGATCTTAGTGTTAAGGGTGGGGGATTTACTGCCAAACGGGGAACTACTGTTAGAGGCATTAGACTGGATGAAAATAATGCAGAATTTATTGAAGGAAAAGTGGACGGACAACAAATTGTTATTATTACTCAATATGTAAAGAAAAGTTGATGCGGTTTTATGTTTCCCTCAGACTCTGAATTGAGCTGGCTTACTTAAATAAAATCAGCCTTATACCCAACAGCAGGATCTGTCTTTTTGCCGAGAGCATTATTAGTTTTTATTCTTGAAATAACTCCTTGATTTTGTGCAAATAAGCCAATCGTAAGGGGTAGGGTAAAAAGTAAAAATGCAATTCTTTTCATAATCTTTATGTTTTAATATTTTATTGTGGCAAAAAAGTTGACAGACTGCTGCTAGCTGGAATTGGCTATTAAAATGAGTTTAAGTATAATATGCGTACTCATATATTTTTTTTAGTAGTATAATATTCATATTTTAGCACAAAAATAACAGCACATATTTACAATTTTTAAAATTTGGTTAATTTAGAAAAATATAATAGTTTTTGGATTGCACTTAGAACAATACCGCACAAGGAAAAAGCCGTTATAAGAGAGCTTGAGCTAAGAGACTATGAAGTTGTTTTTCCGATGTTTCCAAAATTACTGCCTAGTGGAAAAAAAACATTTAGGGCACTTATATCATCATACGTATTTGTTAAAACAGATTTCAAGCGACTCGAAAATCTTAGATATATACCTGGAAGCAAAGGTTATTTGCAGATAGATTGTAAGCCTGCATTAGTTAAAGATACTGAGATAGAAATTATGTTAAAAATATGTGGGACATTAGAGATTGAAAATAACGTTAAGAATTTTTGTTGTGGGGATAAAATAAAAATATTATCCGGAGCTTTGGCAGGATATGATGGTTTTATTATTTCAAAAGACAGAAAAAACATTTGCATTAACATTGGCGAAGGAGCCTTAAGAATTGTTTTTAAAACGGATGAAACTGTTTTTGAGTTAATCAAATAGCTAACATCACTGACATTGAGCTAATAATCAATACAATAACCAAATTGTAAATATTAATTTCATTCTTTTTGCGATATTTTCTTTGTTTTACGTTTTATTTATATACTTTTATACTGTTAAATGTATAATTTTAACAATAAATATAAGCATTCTTATTGTATAGTTCTTGGTTATTTATAGGACGAAGCGGAGCTATGAGCGTATCAAATTTACATATTTTGTTATTTAAAAACCCTATTAAGCCTTAACATTAAATAGTTTCTATAAAAATAACTCTAACATTTTTAAAGTTTTATTTGTACAAGTCGTTTTTTTAGATTATATTGCCACCATAAATTAGATTATAATATAATCAGCCATGATAAAAACGAAAAAAATTCTGCATCACGAAAAAGAGCGACTATTTATTATATTTCCTTATAATAAGGATATAATCACAAATGTAAGGACGCTTAGGGACTCAAGATGGAGTGCTACTCATAGTGCTTGGCATATACCGTATTCAAAAAAAGATTTGGATGAGTTTACAAAAATTTTTCCGCAAGTAATGATAGATGGTAAACAAGATAATGAAAAGTCTATCACTAAAATTAATGAAAACGACGCAGAAATCAATCGACTTGTTATCAGTGATAAAAAGATTTGCATTTATGCTGAGTTATGCGATAAAGACATAGATTTTTTAAATAAATTCAAGTATTATAGGTGGTCTCATATCAGAAAATGTTTTGAGTTACCCAATTACGGGAGCAATTTGGATAAAATAAGACAGTATTTTGGCGGAAGATTAAACGAATTAACCCAAGAAAAGATACTTACAACTGCACTCCGTGAAAGTAAAGCGAATAAATCTTTAGTAATCAGTACTCCGGACTATGTTTATCCTTATATTGGTAAATATAAGAAATGGCTACAGCACAAGCGTTATAGTGCAGCCACAATTAATTCATACAGTGATGGTGTAAAAACGTTTTTATCTTTTTGTTATCCAAAGAAGCCGCAAGACATAGATAATTCGGATATGGTTAAGTTTACACATACATATATAATTAGGAATGGCTACAGTTATTCCTATCAAAACCAGATAATAAATGGGGTAAAAATATTTTTCAGGGAGATAGTGCGATCGGAGTTAAACATTGAGAACTTAGAGCGTCCACGCACCGAGCACAAATTACCAACAGTTTTGAGTAAAGAAGAAGTCAGGCGTTTACTAGGAGCCTTAGTTAATATCAAGCACAGGACGATGTTAAGTTTGATATATGCATGTGGTTTACGTCGAAGCGAGTTACTAGGATTAAAGCCAAGTGATATTGACTCTCAGCGAAATTTTCTAATCATACGACTATCGAAAGGCAACAGGGACAGGCTTGTACCATTAAGCGAAAAGATTTTAGATTTATTAAGGGAATATTACAAATTATACAAGCCAGCGGTATGGTTATTTGAAGGTCAAGAAAAAGGGCATCCATATTCGGAGCAAAGTTTACAAAGTGTAATGCGTCAAGCTGTACAAAAGAGCAGGATAAAGAAAACTGCGACATTACATACTTTAAGGCACAGCTACGCCACACATTTATTAGAGTCTGGTGTTGATTTACGCTACATACAAGAGATTTTGGGACACAAGAGCAGCAAAACCACCGAAGTTTACACTCACGTAAGCACAAAAAGTTTAGGAAACATAAAATCTCCTTTTGATGATATATAATAATATATAAAATTTATTATCTTTGCAATAAAGTATGATACAAACCATACATATATGCCCATTTTGGGTGTTTTTATATGATTTTAACATACAGATAAACTAGTTAGCACCCATAGTCTCAGCTAAATTCTAAGTGGCTCTTTTAATTCTGTTTTTAGTGAGGTTTTTCAAATGAAAAGATTGCTAAATAATGAAAATGAATGCTGTTGTAATTTTAAT
>JAQUBO010000266.1 GCA_028686735.1 Bacteroidales bacterium | reverse complement strand
TGATGGTATTATTGATGAGGATATTGAGAAAACAATCCAAAATTTCGGGCGAGTTGGCTCAGAGGGAATGAATCAGGCCGATAAACTGTTACTCGATATAATGATATCGAAGGGGAAAGCATAAACTTCCTTGCGCCCCGTCGAGCGTGGATGTTATTTGTCCACCGTTAATAGTTTAGATTGAAACGAATAATAATCTAATCAGCCAAAAAGTGGGGCGTAAAATATACCGCATGTTGTGTGTAATGTTTTAAATCTTTGAACTGAAAATCAAAAAGTTATTAATCATTTTCTTGTTAATTTTTATTTTTGGCTCTCTTGGTAATTTGTTGGAATTTACACCTTGATTAAAATCTGCGAGATATTTTTTATTGTAATAATTGATCTCAAGTATCATATAATCAGTTAATTCAATTTTGTTTTTCATTCTTTTGGAATAACTCATTTTATCTTTTTTTTCTAACACGGAATTCCAAAAATTAGTTACTTCATAATTGAAATCTGAATCCTTAAATGTATTATGATTAAAAACAATATACCATAGTTTGCCGCCCTTTTTAAGTGCTTTTTCTATATTTCTGATGTCATTACCTAAGATAGCGCCTGAAGTGTTTGAGTGTGTTTTTAAATCACCAAGAAATTCATTATTGAAGTTTAAATCTAAGTCAATATCATCCTTTGATTTTTTCGATTGGAAACAACAAATTGATTTGTAAGTGGGGTTTTCTTCCAAAAATATTTCAAATTTATATTCAAGGTAAAACGCAAACCATTCAGGTTGAAATTTATTTCGATAGTTCTTAGATATTAGTTCAGAATAGCATTCTATACCGTGATAATTTGGCTTTAATTTTAGTTTAAAGTCTTCGAAAAGTAAAGTTTCTTGACTAAGAATATTTTCACTATTAATAATTTTAGATAATACATTTATAATTAAATCTCTTCTAACGCAAGTGATTATGTTCCCACGAATGTCTTTTTTAGTGAAAATTCCTTTCTGCTCTGCATTTAATAGGTCGAAAGTCGAAACGTGTGCCGATGAGTTATTGGGCGTACGTGTTACGAAATTTGTTTTGTCAAATAAAGTATACAAAATTGTGTCTTTGTATTTATAAACACCAATTAGATAAGCATTTTCTGTGCTTAGACCAATTTGCCAACCTTTTGAAATTTGAATTCTTTTTTTGAATGCCAAATGCGGATGCCCCAAGTATGTTATCTGCTTTATATAAAGGACTATTCCCTTGCCGTTAACCTTACAAGTATATGGATTAGCGTTATTCTCTAGTACAAAATCTTTTCTGACAACTTCTCTTAATTTGCTAGGACTTAACTTTTCGTCAAAATCATCAATAATTTGACTTTTAAATATTTGCTCGATTTTTTTCATTAACATTCCATTAATGTATAGCTAAAATAATCTGTTCTATTGCTAGTTCTTACAAAAGCATATGAAAATACCTGTTCCCCATCTACGCTATTATGAAGCATTAATTCATTCTGCTGTTTTTCTGATAGTATAGTTCTGATATTAGTTCCTTTGAATTCTTTAAGAGTAATATTCAAACCAAAGGTTTTCATATTACTTAAGTTGGAAATAAACTTAATATATTCAATTACATTAGGCTTTAACTCACCTTTTTCGTTTATTATTTGATTGATAGCCCCATCAGGTCTATTGCATTTGAATTGGCTCATCAATACATTAGTAATTTGCTGTTTAATGCTATTACCACGATTTAAGTTAAGTGAATATATGTATGAAATAAGAATTCTAATTAACTCAGATTCGTTAGAAAATTCATAAAGCCAATTCCACCATTCTTTAGCGTTAATTTTATAAGTTGAAAGAGAAGTATTCATTGCATCATCTGCTCTTAAAAGGTAGTCTATAAACATTAATTCATTGGTACTGCTTTTTAAATTTAGTGTAGATAGATTAACACCTTGCTTACAAAGCATTGAAATGATGAAATGACAAGTGCCAAATGGATATTTTCTTGTATATGAATTAGTTGGAAGCAAAAACCTCGGCCTATAAATATTTGGATTTATTTTATTGCTATTTTCTTTAATTCGTTCAAAATGTTCATTGTTAATTGCAATAATATGTTGGTCAATTGTAATTGTATTTTCGTTTGGAACATACATGTCAATGTAAACACCATCATAAATTGAATTGCATAGTGAGGTGTCAAGCCAAACTTTATCTGCACTGTTCGAAAAACCAACAACTATGCAATTGCAAAAATTAGTTAACAATAAACCACTAATAACTCCATCAATATCTGAGTTAATAATAATCTTATTGTTTTGTTTTAACTTAGCAATCAAAACTTTTTGTAAAAGGGTTAATAATTTTTCAAGAGAATTTTAAAAATTGACTTAAGTACGGTTACATTAACCGAATTCCCTAGTTGCTTGAGAATTATATTCGGTGTTCCAACAAGTTTATATTTTTTTGGGAATGATTGAAGAAGCTTCGATTCTTCAACTGATATTCTCCTTTTTAGTTTTCCGATTATTTGTCGATGGTTCATTGCTACAAGTGTTGAGAACTTGTCTGGTCTTTTGATTCTGACACCTGAGGGTCTGAACTGAATTAAGCAATCAAAAACAGTTCCATATTTATCCCCTGCTTGCCATTCCATTTTTCGGTGAGTTTTCACACACCATTCAAGATTGTCATATTTTTTAAGCCAACTATCAATGAACTTCTTATTTCTCTTGTATAGGTTTATGTTTTTCTCAATGAAGTTTGCTTTCCATAAAGGGAATTGTTTTAAATCCCCTTCAAATCCAAAGTATTCCATCCAAATAGGGAAGCCTATCACTTTTAAATCAATGCCTTTGTAAAACTCATCCCACATTTCAAGAACCCTTTCTTCATAAGGACTAATACTGTCTTCAATTTCGAAGTCAATGATTTGGTCAATACTGAAAGTTTGTTTAATAAATTTTTTTTCAATTTCTCCCTTAAAGTTCTTAATTATATTCTCTTTACCATTTGCCAATTCTTTTCTCACGCAAGGAATATAAACACGAGGTCGTAGAATAGGTATTCCAAAACTATCAGGCGAGATAATCAATGGTTTTTCAGGAAAGTAATAGCCAAGTTTATCTAGGTTTTTGGTTATTATTCTGTAAGTATTTCCATTATCGTGACTTGCTAAATTAGCCACGTTTTCTAAAAGCAAGTACTTGGGTTTATGTTTTTCAATTATCTCGCATATATCAAAAAACAACGTACCCCTAGTATCTTCGAACCCGCTTTGAAAGCCACCTTTTGAAAAAGGTTGGCAGGGAAAGCCTGCGCATAATAAATCAAAGTTTTCAGGAATGAAGTTTTTGATTTCAGGTTTAGTTATATCTCCAAATGGATACTCTCCAAAATTTTCTTTATAAGTATTTTGTGCGTCTTTATCCCATTCACTACTAAAAACACATTTCCCACCAAGTTCTTGCATAGCTAACCTAAAACCACCAATCCCTGCAAATAAATCAACAAATGTATATGTGTAGTTTTTAGGTGTTGGAAATGGTACTACAGAAACTTCTGTCAGAAGTGTTTGGATAATATTAGTTTGCTCTAAACTTATATTATGCTTTTCTTTTACATGAAAAATGAATTGGTCAATGATATTGAGCGCATCATTTTTGTAGTGTTTTGATGCACCATTCTCATAGTTATGAAGATAATGAGTTAATATAACTTTACTCAAGTAATCATTTGTTGAATTCTCAACGCAACAATCACCTACCACATTAATGTTAACTCTTTTAATATCAATCATTATTCCTTTTCCCTTTTCTGCAAAGATACAAACATAAACCAGGTTCTAATTTCAATGAATTTCGACGTGCTTATTAACATTACACACAACTAGTAATTAAGTATTATCCCCAACAATCCTACAGTAAACAAAGCTGCTAAAGGTTAATGGTGATTCATTCGTTAGCACCTCAAATTTTCAGCTATTTCTCAATCTGTTTTATTGTAAAGTCAAGTGCATCCTGCAACATTTCCTGGGGGGGATTGTTTATAAAACCCTCTTTACTGAGCGTATGGGTTAATGAACGGGAATACTCAATATCTTTCTTTGCAATTTCGTAGGCTT
>JAQUBO010000265.1 GCA_028686735.1 Bacteroidales bacterium | reverse complement strand
TATTTCATACAGTAAATATACTAATTACCAAAGAGTTAGCAAAATAAAACAAGCATATTTTATTAACAATTGATTATTAATAAAGTTGGGTTTTTAGACAGTCTGACGGTTGCGGCTATGTGGAGTGAGGAATAGGAATAGAAATTACCTTATCAAAGTTCCCACGAAGCCAAATTTTTTGGTTTTGTTTTTAAATTTTATCGTAAAAGCCAAATCGAAAAATTTGGCGTTATTCGGATGCGTTCTGCACGAACGTTTACCGATAAATTTCCACATTACACATAGGTGTTGTTATCGTTTCGTTGTTTATCCGCCATTTATCCGCCAAACAAATAAAATATCCGCCATTTATCCGCCAACTCTAAGTTTGTATTTAGTTCCTTTTTTCTCTCCAACCTTTTTAAATATATTTAGTTCTGTTAAAGATTCCAAATCACGAGAAGCTGTTCTTTCAGAAGTTTCACAAATGCTTTGATAAATACTATTGGTTATAATTTCATGTTCTTTTGTGTAAAGCACTGCTTTAATTTGACGTGCATTGAGACCCGTTTCATTTAAATACTGTTCTGTATATTTATCTTTAAACAATGTAACGGAAATTCCACCAAACTTCGACTCAAATATTGGTTCAGGCAAATCTGCTTTTAGACATTCATTAAAAATGTTTATTGTGCCACGTCCCCAAGATTCTATTAATCCCGCTTTGAAAAAAACGCCTGCAATAATTGGGTTATAAGGGCGGGATGTATGTTTAATTTTTAAGTCTTCAATTGTTATTCCTTCAGGAAGTTTGCCTTCATTCCAGATTATTATTTTATCATCATAAACACTAATCTGTATCGGTGCCCCAGCATAATTACGATGCACTATGGCATTTATAATAGCTTCTCGCACAGCTTTATAAGGATATTCCCAATTTTCGATGCGATAGAGACCTTTATATGAAATTGGAGATATGAGAAACTTTTTGTCTAATACTTCTAATGTTTTATCAGGGAGTTCAAAGATGTTTGATTCAACAACTTCTTGAAATAAAAGATCGTCATCTGATTTACCAAAACGTCCAATTTTCACAAATGCGTTTACGAAAAAACGGCATGGATTTATTCCAAAAAGCAAAACAGCAGAACGCTTTAGTTGTTTGCCTTCTAGTAATAGAAGATTGTCGAGAATATTGTTAATGTCATTCTCATTTTCTATGAATGGCATTCTTCTACTTTTTAGAGCTGCCTTTTTAAAAGATTCGATAGCTTTTACGTCAATATCTTCTATTGCGGCTCTTTGTTCAATAACATCGTCCCAAGTTTTGCCTAATTTTTTCAATAAAAACTCGTTTAAAGAATTTCCCTTTAATTCTTGCTTGGTACTGCCACTTCTGTAATGATATTTACCTTTATAGGAGATAGCAATATCATATGGTTTAACATCAATTTCAATAATGTTTTTATTTTCTTTTTCAATTAAATCAACGTCACATAGAATACCTAAATTATTTTGAATTTTATTCGGGATGTCTTCCATTAACCTTTTGTAGTTTTCAATTCCTACAATTTTACCATCATCATCTATCCCAATAATCAGTTTTCCTCCTTTTGCATTAGCAAATCCGCAAATCCATTTAAGATATTCATCACGCCATGATTCTTTCCACTCTATATTTTGTTTTTCAGGCATTTTGATCTTTTTAGGCAAAGATAAAAAAATTATTTGTGGCAGAATGCTTTTTTTTACAATGAACGATAACTAGCTTATATATACACTTAATCATTTTACGATTGTAAATATAGAAAAAACAAATTGAAATATAAAACAAACCTTAACATATTTCACTTCATAAAATCCTTAATCCGTTTTACCTGCTTAGGCAACAATATTCCAAATCTTCTTTTATTAAAATTACAGTAAGCATCAAAACGGAATTTTCTAAGCCAATCCAACACAAAACCCTCGCAAAATACATAGAAATTAAAAAACTCAAATATCAGATGGCAGGAGGCGGTGTAGTTCAACCTGTACTACTCGCTTGGTGCTGTGCACAGATTATATTACTGTTTATTACCTTCTGGCCTTTATTCATTCTGTCAACCTTTTCATGTATGCTGCCCCGCTCTGTCCGTGTGTTTGGGCACGACGGGCTTGAAGGCTCTTGCCGCAAATTTGGTTTGTGGGCTGACTTGTAGCGTTTGTGGCATGTGTCTGAGAGCGAAGGGACGGTGTGCGTCTGGAGCCTCAATTTAATTCGAAACTATAATTATAATCAATCAGTTTTCTTTCTGCATTATTGTCAATCCAGGCTTTTTCTTTATGACTGATTTCAATTATCTCGTTTGTCGATGTGTTTTTAAATCTTTCTGCAACCGACTCTAATATTTGTAATTCACTTTCGGTGAACAATTCCTTATCAAAAGTTTTGTTTGGATTTGGCTTAAATTGTTCTCCTGTACCACCATCGACAAAATTGGTGTAATAAATATCCAATTCATTTTTGTTTGCTAAATATTCAAATATACTGTTAAAATTATTAGGCACTGGTCCCATTGGAATAGCACGATATTGAACGCCACTCATTGAGAATCCTGATTGTCTATGCATGATAAAATCAGCATAGAACAACAGTTTATTCAACTTGGTTTTCCATGGTGCAAGTTTCTCGGTAAAAAACAAAACCATTTCAGAAAATTTTCTAAAATCAGGTGTTTTAAATCCTGTCATATTGTTAGGAAGGCATGTGCCAAAGAAATAATTCTCCAATTGCTTTGCAAATTTGCTTTTCTTTTGCTCTTCCAATAAGTTGTTAATTGTTTTATGTGTTTTTTCAATAAATTTCTGGTCAAGTGTTGTGCAGTAATTAACCAGTTTTTTAAACTCATGTGGGTCGTCGGCTAACTGGATTAATTTAGCATTTGACTGGTTAGGCACTTCTCCTCCTTCGTATTGGCGATATCCATTAGTGCCAAAGCCTAATATCTCGGACATTTTTACTGCCGATAAATTGTATTTTTCTCTAATTGAAATAATTTGTTCAGGGAAAGGGATGCTGTATTTTACCCTGTATTGATTTACTAATTGATTGTAATTCAATTGGGCAAATGCATCATTCTCAAACTGCTCACCTGTATCTTCGCATTTGTACGAATGAAATAATACCTTGAATTCGTCTTTGCGAAAACTCATGGTTCTCCAATCTTTTACAATGCTCATTTTTTTACCAGTAAATGGACTTTTCATGATGTTTATTTTTTAAATGGATAATTCATAGAGTGTTCGGCAATATGAAAAGAAATACAAACCGCTCCATTGTTTTCAATTCCCATACTTACCTTGATGTACACTTCTTTCTTTTTTACCTGTTTGCCAAAAACCCACATAGGCAATATGCCACGCATTTTTTCGTCTAAAGGGCCTTGTGAAAAATCTTCGGTCTTTAACGAACTTATAATTTCTTTACGTTTGGCAGGTGAAATTTCTAAATCGTGCAGCGTTTGTTGATTCTTGCCGCGGTCATCAAGAAACAGTATGCCGAAAATATCAATTTTCACCTTTAGTTCCTTTAAGTATTTTTCAACTTCTTGTTTCGATGCCATGTGTAAATTTAATTCGGTGTAAAGATACAATTTATTTTTACATTTCACAACTTTAAAGTTGAAAATTTGTTAATAAATATAATAAATTAACCTTTATAGTTGTTTTATTAAGTTTGAATTTCTGTCAAAATACTAAAATCTTTGCACATCGCAGGCGGGTTGGTAAAAAAAGCATGTGTGTGATTGCGAAGGGACGGATGCAAGGAAGGACAGCCACACTCTTGCTTTTGTGCGGTGGCTTTTTCCATTTCTTTTTTCATCTCTCTGCAGTAAATTTTCATTGGCACGGTCTCTTTTAAGCTTGTTGGTAACAATCATATATGTATTATTAATTCATATAATATTTCCCGAAATCCCAATAAAGTATGAATTATTCATACACATATTTATTATTAATCATTTTACGATTGTAAATATAGAAAAAATAAGTTGAGATATAAAATAAACTTTAATATATTTCAGGGCAAACGCATACTTTTCTTTTGTCATGATTTTTGGATTGCTATGCACCAAAAAATCATGCCAAAAGAGATTCGTCGGCATATTTTAACCCTTGACTTTCACTACGTTCAGTCAAAAGTTAAA
>JAQUBO010000264.1 GCA_028686735.1 Bacteroidales bacterium | reverse complement strand
GGATACTGATTCTACTAAAAGCAATATTGAATTTAAAAGAGATGAGGGCATAAAAAAAGTTGATGTATTTATTGATGGTGACTTATTCACTTCTTACATCTACCCCGATGACATGGAGAAGCAAGTTCTTTACCCTATTCACTCTGCATCGGGAAAAGTTATTACAAGAGGATTCCCGTTGGATCCTAGACCATTTGAGCGCACCGATCATCCTCATCATGTAGGTCTCTGGTTTAATTTTGGAGATGTTAATGGGCTTGATTTTTGGAATAATTCGTTTGCAGTTAAACCTGAAGATAAACACAAATACGGAACTATTAAGTTTGATAAGATAGTTTCAATGAGTAATGAAAAAGGTGAATTAATAACTAATGCAAAATGGGAAGATAATGATGGTAATGCTCTTTTAAACGAAGAAACTACCTATTATTTTTCTGGAGGAAATGATTTACGGACTATTCAACGTACAACTAAACTTACAGCTGTAAAAGATGTTGTTTTTTCTGGGAATAAAGAGGGATTAATTGGGCTACGTGTTGATCGCTCTTTTGAAGAGCCGGCTACAAAACCAGGCAGATTTTTGGATGCCAATGGAATTGTAACAGAAGTACCGGTACTTAACAACGACGGTGTTAATGGTGTATATCGCAATGCCGATGGTATTACTGGTGGAGATGTATGGGCAAAAAGAAGCCCTTGGGTAGCTTTACGTGCCGAAAAAGATGGTGAGATAATAACAATCGTTATCATCGATAACGAGGATAATGAAAACTATCCAGCCTGGTCTCATGCGCGAGGGTATGGTTTGTTTGCCACTAATAATTTAGGAGGACGCGATTTTGATAAAAATGCTGATCCAGTTAAGGTAGAACTAAAACCAGGAGAGCAAATTGTTTTTAAGCATATGATAGTAATTGGTGGTGATTTAACTGATACAGAAATTAATTCAATATCTAAAATATTTAAATAATTAATTATGGAAAATAAAAAAAGTAATTCAAGAAGACGTTTTTTAAAAAATACTGCAACTGGTGTTATTGCTGCAGCTGTCGCTCCTAATTCGCTAAAGGCATCGATGTCAACAACTAAGATGCCAACCATTATTCCAGCTTCAGCAAAAGGTGCAAACGATCGCATTAATGCTGCTGTTTTAGGGGTAAATGGAAGAGGTAAAAGCCATATTAGCACCCTGATGTCATTAGATAATGTGCAGGTAACCACGCTTTGTGATCCTGACATGAATGTACTTAAAGCACGACAGGATGATTTTAAAAATGAATACAATAAAGATGTTGCATTAGAACAAGATCTTCGCCGAGTGATGGACGACAAAGATATTGATGTTGTCACTATTGCATCACCCAATCATTGGCATGCTCTTTCTGTTATTTGGGCCTGTCAAGCAGGTAAAGATGTATTTGTCGAAAAACCAGGTAGTCATAATATTTGGGAAGGGCGTAAAATGGTGGAAGCTGCACATAAATATAATCGTATAGTTCAACACGGTGTACAATTAAGAAGTTCACCAGCCGTTAATGAAGCCATTAACCTTATGCGTGACGGCTATATTGGGCGAGTTTATATGGCACGTGGTTTAGTATTCCGCTGGAGACCCAGTATTGGGAATAAAGGATTTGAACCAGTTCCGGATGGTTTAGATTATGATCTGTGGACAGGACCTGCTCAAAAAAGACCTTTTACACGAAATTTGGTTCATTACAATTGGCACTGGCATTGGGACTACGGAAATGGTGATGTTGGAAACCAGGGAATTCATGAAACAGATTTATGTATGTGGGGTCTCGATGTTGGATTCCCCACTCAAATTACTTCAATGGGTGGAAAGTTTTTATGGGACGATGCTAAGGAAGTACCCGAAGTGCTTACCTCTGTGTATAATTATCCTGATGAAGGTAAAATTATTCAATTTGAGGTGCGTCCATGGATAACCAATACAGAAGAAGGTGTAGAAGTTGGTAACATATTTTATGGTGAAAAGGGGATATTGGTAGTTGATGGATATAATAAATACAAAACATACCTAGGACAAAACAGAGAACCTGGAAAATCGGGTGATGATGGTGAAAAAGCTGCTTCAGGAATTGATAGAGGTGCTGGTGGGCTTACAGGTCATTTTGCCAATTTTATTGAAGCAGTCAGAAAAGGAGATAGTTCACTTTTAAATGCTCCTGTTGAAACAGCTCATCTTTCTTCTGGACTAGCGCATCTTGGTAATATTGCTTATCGTCTTAACCGCGTTCTCGAATTTGATCCCAGCACAGAGAAATTTGTAAACGATAAAGAAGCTGACAAAATGCTTACGCGAGATTATAGAGCTCCTTATATTATTCCTGAAACAATTTGATAGCTTTAATTATAAGATAGGAATATTAATTACGAGTATATTAAACATATTGTTACAAATAATCATATTAAAATTAGCCCAAAAGTGCATCACCATTTTGGGCTAATTTCAAGCTCTCATATAATTTTATTTAGTCTTTCAGTAATATTATTCTTTAATTCAAACTTTATAGGACACCTTAGTCTATCATAAAATAATTTCATAAAATGAAAATCTGGAATATAGGAATTGCTGGTACAGGCATGGTTGCCGATTTACATGCACAGGCAATCAAATCATTACCTAATGCACAATTAGTTGGCTTTTCTAATATTAGAAAAGAAGGAGCAGTAAGAATGTCTAAAAAATATAATGTTAAAAGTTGGAATAGTACAAGTGATATGTTGCGCTCAGATGAAATTGATATAGCGATGATTGCAACACCCAGCGGTGCGCATATGGAACCAACAATTGAAGCTGCCAAATATGGGAAACATGTTTTATGTGAAAAACCATTAGAAATAAAACTCGACCGGATTGACAAAATGATTGAAGCTCATGAAACGTCTAACACTTATCTTGGAGGAATCTTTAATTTAAGATATAATGAAACAACTCAAGTTATAAAAAAGGCTGTTGACTCTGGGCGATTGGGTGTAATTACATATGCGGCTGTGCATATTCCATGGTGGCGTAGCAACTCTTACTATAAAGGATGGCATGGAACTTTAGATATGGACGGCGGAGGAGCTATTATGAATCAATCCATTCATATGATTGACCTATTGCAATATCTTATGGGACCAGTAGATTCCATCACAGCTTTTACTTCAAAGTTAGGGCATCCGCACATTGAAACAGAAGATACTGCTGTAAGCATAATACAATTCAAGAATAAGGCATTGGGAACAATTTATGGAAGTACTGCTTCTTACCCAGGTCAGTTTAGACGTTTGGAAATTACAGGAACAAAAGGAACTATTGTCTTAGTAGAAAACAGTTTGAAGGTCTGGCAATTTGAGGAGGAAAAAGAAACTGACAAAGTTATAATTGAAAAATATGGTAAGATTGAAGGTGGTGGAGGGGTGGCTGATCCAACATCAATTTCATTTATAAATCATGCGAAAAATATCGCCTCTTTTATTGATGCTATAGAAAATGGGATTCCATTTGAAATTGATGGACTTGAAGCTAAAAAGGCTGTTGCATTAGTATTAGATATGTATAGTGCTGCAGATGGAAAAAATATAATTAAAAAGTAAATACATTTTACAGCTAATAGAAAAGATAGCGTTCATAGTGTATACATTAATTCATTATTTCAATTGACTTTTTCCCATTTAAAATTTAAATATTACTTTTAAACCCACAAAAATGCATTTCTTATTAACATAATTGGCTACTTTTGTTGTTTAAGAACAATCTTAATTGTAAAAATTTACATGTAATGAAAAATTTCATAAACGAAGACTTTTTGCTGGAATCTGATGCAGCAAGAGAATTATATCATCAACATGCAGCGGATCAACCAATCATTGATTATCACTGTCATTTGAATCCTGAATATATCGCAAATGATTATCAATTTGATAATTTAGGGCAATTATGGTTGGAAGGTGATCACTATAAATGGCGTGCAATGAGAACAAATGGTATAGATGAGCGATACTGCACCGGTAAGGACACATCCGATTGGGAGAAGTTCGAGAAATGGGCTGAAACAGTGCCATACACCATGCGCAATCCGCTCTATCATTGGACTCATTTAGAATTGAAAACTGCATTTGGTGTAGATGAACTCTTAAATTCAAAAACAGCAAAACATA
>JAQUBO010000263.1 GCA_028686735.1 Bacteroidales bacterium | reverse complement strand
ATACATGATATTTTTAATGAAGAATTTTTGATTAAAAAAATTAAAGAAAAGTTACCGTATTTATTTCAGTTAGCAGAAATTGATAATTCTAGAGATGGGAAACTTGGAATGGAAATAGGTTCCGCAAGAGAAAGGATAGTTATTGCACTTCTCATTTATAAATTTGGCGAAACAAATGTAAAAACTGATATTGCAATTACTAAAAGTGAAATTGATGTTATCGTATTTAACGAACCAATTTCAATAAAGACTGTAACAAATAAAAATATGGTAGGAGTAAAACTAATATGGACAGTTGATGCTCAAAAAGCTTTAGAGTTCATCAATACTTACTCACCAGATTGTGATATTTTATTTGTACATATTAATTGGGGTGACAAAGGTGCGATGTATCTTTTATCAAGAGAAGGCCAGCAAGAAGTGTTATCAGAATATGGCAAAGAATTTTATTTCAAATTACCAAAACTTGGAACAAATCCAAGAGGAGTTGAAATTACGAATGCAGCCATTAAAAAACTTGTAGAGCACCCAACAACAAAGAAAGTTGAAATTGACTGGAAAAGAGACGATTCTATAGAATATAATTCATACGATAGATGGGTTGAACATTGGAAAGAATAGTGCTGTGTTTTATAAATAACTTTGCTAATCTTAACAAATTAGAATCGAAAAAGCCAGCAGTTAATAACACCTATATGTAATGTGGAAAACCACCTGTAACCATTCGTGCAGAACACTTCTCAACGACTCCAATCCGCTAGTTGGCTGATGGTTTCGTAGGAACTTTGAAAAGGTAATTTCTATTCCTATTACCACTCCGAATAGCCGCAACCCTTTAAACTATTAAACTAACTATGAAAAACACATTTTAATTCAAGTAAATTCATTAAATCCCTTCATTACATTGACGCAATTTAATGAAATTCCTTCAAAGGTGGTCTATTCATTTAATGATTTACCTACAAATTCCGATACTTTTGCCAACTCTGCCATTAGTTTGCTGATAGAATCGACATTTGATATTCGCAAGGTAAGTTTTTCTTTATTTTCTTTGATAATTATGTCCTTAGGGTTTTGTTGAATATACATTAATATACTGGCGAAAATTGGTGATGAGTAATATGAGGATTGTTGATTAAGAGGAAAAAATCCGATAAATTCTTTATTTTTAATAATTATCTTTTGGAAACCAAGTTCCATTGCTTCCCATTTAAGTTTAATAATCTCAAATAGTTTTTCTGCTTCAGCTGGGATATCACCAAACCTATCAATAATCATTTCACGGTATTTTTCAAGTTCTTGATTGTTTTTTATCTCGTCAAGTTCTTTGTATAACCTTATCCTCTCCGATGTACTGGAAACATAATAATCAGGCAACATAATTTCCAAATCGGTTTCAATTTGGCAATCTTTACCCGAGCTTAATATTTTATCAGATTTCTTGTTATCATTATCAAATAATCCTTTAAATTCTCCTTCCTTTAGTTCGTCAATTGCCTCATTTAAGATTTTGTTATAAGTTTCAAAACCAATATCTGCAATAAAGCCAGATTGTTCGCTACCAAGGATATTTCCAGCACCTCTAATATCAAGATCTTGCAATGCTATATTAAGTCCGCTGCCGAGTTCGTTAAATTCTTCGATTGCTTTTAACCTGCGTCTTGCTTCAGGTGTAAGTAAATTTAAAGGTGGAGCCAACAAGTAACAAAATGCTTTTTTATTGCTTCGTCCAACACGTCCGCGGAGTTGGTGTAAGTCGCTTAATCCAAAGTTGTTTGCATTGTTGATAATAATTGTGTTTGCATTAGGGATATCAACTCCGTTTTCAATTATTGATGTACTGATTAACACATCGTAATCGCCTCGCATATAATCAAGAATAATCTTTTCGAGCTTATTGCCTTCCATTTGACCATGAGCAACAATCGTTTTAACCTCAGGACATATTTTATTTATCAGATTTTCTATTTCATAGATGTTTTGAATGCGATTATTTACAAAAAACACTTGTCCATTACGCCCAACTTCGTAATAAATTGCCTCTCTAATAATATCGCTATTAAACGAATGCAATTCAGTAATAATTGGTTGACGATTAGGTGGCGGAGTATTAATAACTGACAAATCTCTTGCCCCCATTAAAGAAAATTGCAAAGTACGAGGTATCGGAGTGGCGGTTAGAGTAAGAGTATCAACATTAACTTTTAATTGCCTGAGTTTTTCTTTCATTGCAACGCCAAATTTTTGTTCCTCATCAATAATGAAAAGGCCAAGATCTTTAAACGCAACATCTTTATTCATTAAACGGTGTGTCCCAATTATAATATCGAGTTTTCCTTCTTTAAGTTTTTCGAGAGTTTTTTTTATTTCTTTGCTGCTTTTAAGACGACTAATATACGATACGTTTACTGGCATTTCTTTTAGCCTTTCTGTAAAAGTTTGATAGTGTTGTAAAGCGAGAATTGTAGTTGGCACGAGCACTGCAACTTGCTTACTATCGCACACAGCCTTAAAAGCGGCTCTGATAGCCAATTCTGTTTTACCAAAACCAACATCTCCACATATAAGCCTGTCCATTGGAGTATCTGACTCCATATCAGCTTTAATCATATCTGTTGTTGTACTTTGATCAGGAGTGTCTTCATACATAAAAGATGATTCTAATTCGTTTTGCAAATATGAATCGTGAGAAAAAGCGTATCCTTTTTGTTCTCGCCGCTGTGCATAAAGAACAATAAGATCACGAGCAATATCTTGAATATTCTTTTTGGTTTTTTCTTTAAGACGTTTCCAATGTCCCGAACCTAAACGATGGATCTTTGGAGGTTCTCCATCTTTGTCTCGATATTTTGATATTCTATGTAAGGAATGAATATTTACAAATAGTATGTCGCTATTATCGTAAATTATGCTTACAACTTCTTGAACTCTACCATTGTTTGTGATTTTTTGTAAACCACCAAACTTACCAACTCCATTATCAACATGAACAACATAATCGCCAGGACGCAAAGATGTTAGCTCTTGAATTGTAATAGCTTCTTTACTTGTTTTTTTCTTAGTTCTATAACGATGATAACGCTCAAATATCTGATGGTCAGTATATACACATATCCTACTTTCATGATCAATAAAACCTTTTTCAATTGTTTTTAATATTGGATAAAATTGTATGTCTTCTCCTTTATCGTCAAAAATATCACGTAATCGTTGTATTTGCTTATCGCTATTGCTTAAAATATATGTTTTGTAAGCATTTGCATTATTCTCTTTGAGGTTTTCGATTAATAAATTGAACTGCTTGCTAAATGCAGGTTGGGGTTCTATGCCAAACTTAATTTCTTGAGTAGAATTATAAATAGATCGAGGTGCAAACTCAAGCAACTGAAAGTTTGTAATTTCGTCGTCAAACTCCAAAGGAGACAATAAACTGGTTTCTGGATTTACTATGCAAATATTATCTTCTTCATCTATTTCGTTAGTTTGATTATCAATTTCATCAAAACGAATATTGGCAGCTTTCCATGTTTTTTCGAGCTGATCTTTAATCATTTCGGGTTGCTCAAGCCAGATTTTGCAGTTTTTATTAATAAAATCAAAAAATGAGACTTTTTCTTCGTTAATTAAATGTTCGTGTATATTTGGAACAATCGATATCTTTTTATGCTTCCCTGTTGACAACTGAGTATTTGGGTCAAAACTACGAATACTTTCAACTTCATCACCAAAAAAGTCAATCCGATATGGTTCTGCAAAACTAAACGAAAAAACATCAATTATACTACCACGAATTGAGAAAGTTCCAGGTTCATAAACAAAATCACTATGATGAAATCCATATTCATTTAACATCTCAATAATAAAATCCATTGATAATTTTTCGCCAAGGTGGATATCTAAAGTATTTTGCTTAAGCTCTTTACTCTCAACGACTTTCTCAATTACTGCTCCAGGATATGTAACAACAATATATGGTTTTTTACCAGTTTTAAGTTTATTTAAAACCTCAGTTTTAAGGATAATATTACTACGGTCGGTATCTAAGTATTCTACAGAACGTTTATACGCACTTGGATAAAAAAGAACATATTCTTCGCCTAAAATACTTACTAAATCATCAAAAAAATAGGATGCAGATTCTTTGTCGGGAAATAACAAACAAGACAAATGTTTTTCTTGCAAAAA
>JAQUBO010000262.1 GCA_028686735.1 Bacteroidales bacterium | reverse complement strand
AGCTGCTAAGAATATCAAATACATTAACGTGATAGATGGTATTACTCAAACTGGGGTTACCAACAGTCAGTTGGTAATGAACAACATCCCCCACAGAAACCTGGATGGGTGGAATTTGTGTAAAAGGACCAGCCCCACCGGTGGTAAAGTTTCGCTGGGCTTTAGCCACATTAATGCTGCTATCGGTGACAAAAACATCCACAGAAGCGTTCTGGGTAGGACCAGCCGGCCCCCCTTCAGCTAGGTTATAGGTGATGGAAGCATTGTCTGTTTGGATTTCCTGAGGCGATGATGTAATGGTGTCTACGGTAGTTTGAAAGGTATAGGTGATAGTCTCATCTGCTAAAGTAGCGTTAATGGTTCCCTCCGCCGGGAAGGTTAAAGTCGGCGAGGGAATAATAGGAATAGTATTTCGAGTCAGGCTATTGGGTATATAACTCTGGTTTGCAGGTAGGACATCGCTAACCTGGACATCGTAGGCTATATTCCCTTTGGGTATAGTTATAGACACTGTATAGGTGAGTGTATCACCGACAAAGACATTAGGATGATCCACTGCTTTAGTGATAGCAGGGGGACTAAAATCGAAACCAACGGTGTTGGAAAGAGCCGGGCCAAGATTGCCAAGATTAGCTGGGTTAGATTTATAGATGGTAGAGGCGTTGTTTTGGACGGTTGTTCCGGGCGCGGAGCCCGTTGTTTCCATTACGGAAAAGACCAAAACAGCTGTGTCACCAGCTAGAATGGGGGTAGTTTGGGTCCAGGTCAAGGCGCCGTCAGGGTTTCCGGGAGCAACAGAGGAAATAACTGTACCGCCGGCTGGAGTTAGTGAATAAATACCGGTGTAAGTGATGTCGTTATCCAGGACATCGGTTGTGACATTGGTATAGGCTGTGTTAAGACCATTGTTAGTTAGGGTAATGCGGTATTCGATGGTATCCCCGATTGTTACCCCTGGAATTAGATCGGTGGTAAATTGGCTGCCGGGAATGGAAGCATTGCGCTGCTCTTTTAGGGAGACCAAGTGCGGGCTCGTTACCTCAACATCTACAAAACTGCAGACTGGAGGTGCCGTCGGACCGCTGGATGTGATATCCCAGGTTATACAAGCGTTATTGTGTTGAGTCTCAGTATAAGGTGGAGCTGTTTGCCCACTGATCACCAGGCTTTGGAAGGTATAGACTAGAGTTTGAGGCCCTGTTTCTGGCGTAACGGGATCGGTAAAGGTAATCTGGTTACCGACAACTACTGGGGCAGGAAGAGGCGGCAACCAACTGCCGGGCACATATTGCTGGCCCATGGGAAGTCTGTCGACAATAACCAGGTTGTAAGCCAACACACCGGAAGGAATATTTATAGTTAGGGTATAGGTAAGCGTGTCTCCAATGGCAGCCACTGGCGTAGAAACTGTCTTGATAACTTCCAGATTCTGAATAAGAAACGTAATTTGGTTGGCGTTTTGGGTATAGGTGATGGGGTTAACATCATTGGAATCATAGGTGGCTGTAGCGGTATTACTAAAGCTGTCTCCTGCCCCGATGCCACTATTGATAGTAGCGGTAAAAACCAAAATTCCCGTGTTACCTACGTTAAGCTGAGGGATATTCCAATTAAGGGTTCCGTCAGGGCCAGGTCCGGGCAGAGGCAAAACATTGGCGCCTGCCGTGGGGCCGGAGGTGATGCTTTGAAAGGTAATGCGAGTAGATAAAACATCGCTTAGGTTAATATCAAAGGCGGGGGAAGCCCCATCTGAATTAATGGTTAGTCGGTAATAGACTGTATCCCCGGGCAACCCGCTTAGGTTAGCGGTTGTATAGCTGATGCCGTCCAAGCTTTGTTCTTTTAAAATGGTAATATGGGGTGTCCTGGCTGTAATAGGTAAAGTTTTAGTTGCGGTCCTGATCGTGCCGCCTGGGGAGATACGCCATCTGACCCGACCTGTATTCGTCTGAGTTTCGCTGTAAGGCGGATTATGGGTGGCGCTGGTGATACGGGCTACAAAGGTGTAAATAATTGTTTTAGCGCCGGCACTGGCGTCAATATCAAGGTTAGTGGGAAAAAGTACGTTTAAACCGGAACCGATATTGGACACTAAAACGGCGGGATTAGGTAATTCCTGCCTATAAGCGGGGCCAATATAGGTCTGCCCAATGGGAAGAGTGTCATCTACGATAGGAGCATAAGCGATGGTGCCGCTAGGCACTGTGATAGTTAGAGTATAGGTGATGTCATCACCTATTTCACCTGCAGCTAGAGACGAAGTTTTGCTAATGATTACGGCAGGGGAAACTAGCTGCACGATATTTGTACTGACAGGCCCTAAAGAAATACCGAATCCGTTATTATTCGTGTTATAGCTGCTAATTGTGCCGGAGTCAGGTATCCTGCCGTCAGCTGGAACTCCGGGCAAAGTGGTTACAGTAAAAATTAATGTGGCAGATCCTGGGGCTACGTTAATTTGGGGGATATTCCAGCTGATAACTCCTGCCGCGAAAGAGGCACTGCCGGATGTAGTAGTGATAGAGCCCGCATCGAAGGATAGTAAGGGATCGAGTGTGTCGGTAAATTGAATATTGAAGGCTTCAGCGGGACCAAGGTTGGAGAGGGTTATTCGGTAAGAAATTGTGTCGCCAATGTTATAGTTGACATTGGCTGTACCGTAGATGCCGCTTTGAGTAACATTGCGTTGTTCTTTGCGGGCGGTTAAACGGGGAACACGTACCTGCAGATTCGCTGTGGTAGTAAAAGGCGTGGCATGGGTTCCGCTGTTATCAAGGTCCCACTTCACAGTGGCACTATCAGTCTGATTTTCACGATATGGCGAGGACAAACTAGCGCTTGTCACTCTGACCTGGAATTGAAAAAGCAAGGTTACCGCAGCTACAGTAGCATCCACAAAGGGAACCGTGGGGAAGGTTACGGTTCCAGGTACCACTGAGGCGGGAACAGGTATTCCGCTGCCGGCGATATAAGATTGCTTTACCGGCGGGTAGTTGTCAATGACTTGAACTTGATAGGCTGTAGTGCCTTGAGGAACAGTGGCCTGAAGGATATAAGTCACTATATCGCCAATTTTGGCAAACGTGGGGGAAATAAGCTTAGTTAAGGTGATTCCCGGAGCTTTCAAGGTAGTCTGGCCGGTGAAGGGACTGCCGGGGTACTGGAAAGAACGATTATTCTGGGAATAAGGCTGCTGTAATATAGCTTGGTTGGTGTAACTTTTCCCACTGACCACCGAGGGGCTGACCAAAACATCATAATTGAAAACCAGGCTTTCCCCGGGGGCTAGTTGGGTGACGGTCAGGGAGATGTTCTGCCCTACAAAGGAGGGGGCAGTATGACTTCCTGTCCCGGAAAAAGAGTAGACCCCAGTGGGAATAAGATCAGTGGGCACCACATCGGTTAGATCCATCTGAAAGGCATCGGTTACAGTGCCGGCGGCGTTCTGCGGATTAGAAATTGTCAGGGAATAGGTATAAGTCTCACCGGCTTTAATAGCATTGACATTGGGGCCACTGACGCTTTTGCTGAATTGAACATTGGGCTGCCCAAAGGTCAGCAGGACTTGATCCCGGTCGCTGTAGGCAAAACCGGCTGTGTCGGTGCCTGCCAGCTTGGCCAAGTTGTTCTGCTGTCCAATAAATACGGGAGCTGCACTAATGACCGGCACTCGAAAGGTAGCGGTCCAAAGGCTGTTACCGGGCACAGTCCCTAAGACCCAGCGTAATCCGTTGGGAGAAACGGTAACGGGAATAAAGGAATTACCTAAGGTACCGCCGTAAGTAATAGGCAGAGCGGTTGTCAAAGGACCCATATTTGAAGGGGCATATTCGTCAATCTTAATAGCCCGCTGTTCCGCCGTTAGACCAAGCGAGCTGTAAGTGATCAGAAATTCTGCCAGGTCGCCGGGAGCCAGTACGTCGAAGGATTTGGGTGAACCGTCGTTATAATAGTAGTTCAAAATAGACTTGCTAATTACCGGAATAGGAATAGAGGTACTAGCATCAGCATTATCAGGAATAGGCGTAGAAAAATTCTGGTTCATCCCGTTAATGTCCACATGGTTGGTCAGTATATCCCCGGCACTCACTTGGCCAAGCAGGATATAATTGGGGTTGACCAGAGCGGAAAAAGAGAGTATGCCTGTAGTACCGGTGGGCTGAAATCCCAAGCTCCAGAAAATAGTCGTGCTACCATCCACA
>JAQUBO010000069.1 GCA_028686735.1 Bacteroidales bacterium | reverse complement strand
TATCTCTTTGTAGTTGTCTAAAGCTACCCGCTCTGTAATCAAGCGTTTCACATCTAGTTTACCCGAAGAGATAGCCTGCAGTACTGCTTCAAAATTTCGCTTCTCTGTCCAACGTACAAAACCTATTGGGTAGTCATTACCGCGTTGTTCGTACTCTTCGTCGTACCTACCAGGTCCATAAGAGCATGATACTTGAAAGGTCAGCTCTTTTTCGTAAAACTCTGCACGACTAATGTCTAAGCCAACAACTCCCACCAACACAATTCGTCCTCGCTTGCGACTCATCTGTGCAGCTTGCGATATAATTTCATTGCCTTTGGCAGATGCAGTAATAATTACCCCATCAGCTCCCACATCATTGGTCAATCCCATAACCGTTTTCACCACATCATCACCCTCACGTGGATTAATACCGATGATACCTTTCTCTTTTGCCAACTCTATCTTACGCGAATCAAGATCAACACCAATCACTCGGCAACCATTGGCAATCAAAAGCTCTGCAGTAAGCAATCCAATCAATCCCAATCCAATCACCACAATAGTTTCACCCAATGTTGGATTAGTCAATCGAATACCTTGTAAACCAATAGCCCCCACTACCGTAAATGAAGCTTCTTCGTCGCTAACATTGTCTGGAATGTGTGCCACCAAGTTCTTTGGCATACTCACATATTCGGCATGGTTACCATTCGATGCTACTCTATCGCCTACATTAAACTCGCTTACTCCTTCGCCCACAGCAACTACTCTTCCCACATTACAATAACCCAATGGAATTGGTTCGCCCAATTTCTTAAACACAGCTTCTAAAGTAGGTGTCAATCCATCAGTTTTTATTTTATCAAGCACCTGCTTCACCTTATCGGGCTGTTGGCGTGCCTTCGATATCAAGTTCGATTTACCAAACTCTACCAACATACGCTCTGTGCCCAACGACACTAAGCTACGTGTAGTTTGTATCAATACTTTTCCATGCGATACTTGTGGTGCGGGAACCTCTTCTAATATAGTTTTTCCTGTTTTAAAGGATTGGATTATTTGTTTCATTTATTTTGCTTTTATCTTTTTGCTATTACTTCAAAAATCAATGTAAGTTACAATGATGTATTCTAAAATGATATATAATCTCGATACTTATCCTCATCAATGTAATAAATATATTTCACCTCTTCAGGTAATGGTTTTAACTCTATATCATTAACGGGGATAGCATAGTATGTTGATAAATTCTGTTTTATGGATTCAACATCACTAAAACTTGCCATATAATCGCTTATGAAAGTCTCTGATACATCCCTATCATTTATCTTTAACAGTTTCGTCTTCATCTCATTAAAGATATCACTTTCATCTTTTTCATAAAATTCAAATTCAAATTTATATACTTTGTTACTATTCACTTTTGGCACAAAACGTTCTTCTTCTTTTTGTTGTAGTTGTTCATTTATAAAATCAAATAAGTATGGCTTATCCAATTTATTTGCATGCTTAACTACTTCTTCAAAGTAAGATGCTTTGAAAGCCTTTTGTCGTATTTGACCCATAGAATCAAAGAAAACCTCATACAAGCATCCATCAATAAATGCTTCTTTAAAAATATCACGCCAATTCGACAAGTTCAATGCAAGGTGGTTAATAAAATAAATAGCACTTCCAGATGCGCCATCAGCACTTTGCAGTATATTTCTACCCAAAACGAAAAAGGAGTCTCTATTTTGTCGGGTATCTGCAACCTTACTAAAAGAGAGCGAAAGATTCATCAACTCATTGATAGCAGGATTTTGTACATACCAATTATAAGACTTAAGATCTTCAATGCATTTGTTTATTGACTGAACACCCTCTGTCGTGTCATAAAATTCATCTGCAAGTGCACTTGTTGAATATTTCATCTTTTCATCAGCAATATCCACTTGGTCAATTTGTGCATCTTTTTTTTGTTCTGTGCTGCTTTCTGCAGATCTATCAACTCCCATAATATTTTCATCAACACAGCTTAAACTTGTAGCTTTATCTAATATATTTTCGTGTTCTGTTGCAATTTGGAAAGAAGTTGCTAAGTCCCTATACTTTGAAGATAGAACTTGCACCAAGGTATAAAAGTTTATCAAATAAAAATCATCCGACCCTGTTGCCAACTTAAACTCGTAAACCAAACTTTCGTGAGCAATTGAAACTTTATCTATATCTTTCACATTAGGCTTTTCGCCGCGACTCTGTTTAGAGGGACGATAAACCATATCAGGCTTATTATCTCTTGATACTAAAATTGCCTTTTTAATATTTGATTCTTCACTTTTGCAGAAATCAATTATTTCTTTCCAAATAATAAGGTCTCCAGCATTGTTTGAGGGTTTGTCTGAATCTTTATATCCTGGTGGTAACATACAGTTAAACCTAAACTCTTGTTCTGATTTTAAGTTTTGCATGATCGAAAATATATCAGAATCAATCGTATAGCAATTTAATTTATCTAAGACCTCTTTATGTACAGCTTGCTGATGATTGACGAGATTTTTATTAATAGCATTAGCTATTATTTCAAACCTATTTACTATATCATCCACATCTGTAAACAATCTTTCTTTATCTTTTTCGTATACAGATCCTACTAACAATGAATCACCAACATACCCACGCATAAAGCGACTAATGTTATTCAATTCCTTTGCATAAGTTTTGGCTTTAGTTAACTCCGATAAGTAGTCTTTTGTTTTTTGAGTAGTAACTCTATTAGAGTATTCATGTACAGACCAATTAGGAATATGAAACCGCTCTTTGCAAGAATCTACCCATGAATAAAAATCATTGCGTGCATCCTCGTTCAATCTATAGAGCTGTGATATTATATTGGTGTCAATAAAGATATGACACTGACTGTCGTTTAGTAGTGCCTCAATCTTATTAAAATATGCATCTACATCTAATTCTTGCTTTGGGAATTTCATTTTTTGGTGGTTTAAATATTAAAGTCGAGTTATTTTTTATTGGAGTGTAGGAAACTCTAATATTAAAACTTATCCTGTATGGATAGGATTATTTGTTTCATAATTAAGTTCAATTATTTAGTAACTAAATTGTAAATTCTATCTATTTCGGTAACGCCATTAGGAATGTTGATATTTAAAACCACATCGTTTTCATTAACTAAAATCTCTCTCATTATTGAATTAAGTTTATTTATGTCGCCATAAGAATATAAATGGACTTCGTCTGGTCTTGATACAACATCAGTTGCAATAACTGGAGTATTGAAGTATAGAGCTTCTTTTATGGATATTCCTTCCATATCAGTAATGGTTGAACGCAGGAATATGTCGCTTTTCCGCCATACATCAAAACCATTCCTAATAGCTTTTTTATAAATCAGAATGGATTCCTTCAATTTGTATTCTTCTATTTTTTCTAAAATATATTCAAAATAGTCCACATCTTCAATAATCGGGATTATTAAAATTAAACCTACTGATTGATAATCTTTTCTCAACAAATAAAATGCATCTATAATATCTTCAATCCCATATGTATCTATATTATTGACTCTATATAATTTCCATGCAAAAGAAGAAATAGTTTTATCATATTTTTTAAAGAAAGACTCTATTTCATTTGGCAATTGAACACTTTCTTCAGGCAATGGAGGTATAAAAGCTGGAATAACAATGACTTTCTCGCTAGAAACCTTATGTTTTTTCACAAGATAATCAGCAAAAGTCTGATCATTCAAGAAAATATATTTGACTTTTTTAAAGAATTCGCTTAATATAATGTTTTTATATAGAGGTAAGTTTGTTTTTAGATTTTGATTATGTATTGTTAGCAAAATTTGATTCGATTTTGGGAAAAACAAGACAATAAACCAAACTAATAATCGATTAGAATGAAGATGAATAATTTTATTTCTTTTAAAACAATAACTAAGCAGTTTGGTTAATTTATTTTTGATACATATAATTCCATCTTGTGGAGAATGATAAGTTCCATTAAAATTTTTGAACACTAAATTATATTTATGCTTTAGCGTGCTAAACAAACGCATAGTATGTATAGACACTCCTCCATATGGTGGAGGATATGTGCTCCATATCTCAATACATTTTGTTTTATTAGTAAGCTTACTTTTACCTCTCTCTTTATTAAATAATTTCATAGAAGATAATTTAAATAGATTTGTCTGTAAAACTCAATTCTTTTCTAGCATATTTCTATATAATAAAACACAGCAAAGTATTAGTAGCAAGCCGCACATTTGTTTATAGCTAAATATTAATAAAGCTATAAGGATTCAACTATCTGGACTTTATAATATCTTACACTATAGATAAATACTTGTTTTAGAGCTTTGTAAATAAATACATATTTGACAAAAGAAATAAAAACATCAAGCAATGATAAGACATCTGTATACTTCATTATATATAGACTTAAAATTTAGACATTGGTTATCTAATAAGTATAAGATTTATTTTTATACTTTGGTTACACACTTAGAATCATTGATTTAATTCAATTTTGAAAATAGGTTTTTTATAATGTGAGTAAAATTCAACTTTTGAAGGGTAAGAGCCTTTCGAAAATGGATGTTCTGGTTTTTGCAACACCAAATAAACATCAGAATTCTTTAACACATTATTATATTCTTTGGTTGATAAAAAACCCAAATAAATAACCTCTTCAAAATCCCATTGCCTTACAAATTTTTCATATGGTCCACTACCAGTAATGAAAATCTGAAAACTTTTAAGCTCTTTTCTGAGCGTATATACAATATCAGGTATTAAATCAACGCCCCTTATTTCATCAAGGGCTCCAGCATATAATAGTTTTACTCCATCCTGCAAATTAAAATTGATTGTATCTGTATAGTCTAAATCAATAAAACCATTAAAAACATAAACATCCTGTTTAGAAAAATAATGCAACATATTTCGATTTATGCAAATAACTGCATGAGGTATTCTTTTGACAAACTTAAAATACAGTTTGTATAATCTATGTTTTGACTGAAGTAAATAATCATCTTCAAAATCAACTACAACTCTTTTTCGCAATAAGTACCTAGCAACATAAGCAGCAACCATCTCCGCAGGATAGAAATTATAGATCAAACAATAATCGTAAGATTGTTTATTTAAAACAAGCCATTTTACAAGCTTAATTGTCATAAAAGATTGTGCTAATCGACCGGTAAATCGCGAGCCTAAATGTAACACTTTTCCTATTTGTATTGTCTTCGTTGGTTTAAATATTTTTGAATCCTGAGTCGGGCTCAATATTGTAGCTCCATCATCCATCATAGCGAAAAACTTCTTCTTTTTATCTATGCTATAACTTACAGTTTGTTTAAAATTATGGGCTTTATACCAAGCCGATTCAGGAAAGTTGCAAATATACACACCCCTGCCATAATTGAAAACTGGGGTTATATCATCTTTCTCAACAAAAGTCAATGGAGTAAGAGAGTAATGTTTGTTTATTTTAATTTCCATTGATATGCTATTTAAATTTGAAGTTCAATTGTGCTTTATAAGTTTCGGTAAATAAAATAGTTAATACAACACCCAATAAAAGTGTTACTGGTAATTGTCCCCAGATCATACCTACTGATCCCTGGAATAAGAAATTTCCAATTAAACCTAAATAGAGATATTTAAGTAATGGATATTTATCATTTCTACAAAAAGCAAAACTCGATTTAATCACTTTATATATATGATATAAAATACCCCCCCCCATGATGAATCCAAAACGTGAAATAATAAAAATTAAAACACTGTGATCTTCAACAATTGAATCCCAATAATCAAAAGCTCTTACACCAATCCCTATACCAAATATTGGTGAGTTTAATGTTCGCTTAATCAAATCATGCCACATACTAAATCGTGCACCATCAGAGATACCTCTCCCTTCAAAATCAAATAATGTACCTGATTCTATTGAACTTTCTGCTGTAACTGTTCTAAAAACACGACTATTAAGAAAGGAATCAAATGATGTATAATTTTGCATAGAAGCAAATGTGTCGAGATATTCTTTAAAATTTGGCAAGAGAATTAATAAAATCAAAATGGAAGATAAACTGGTAATAATTATCTTTTGAAAATTTTTCTGTTTTGATTTAGAATGCCAAACACGAATAAAGAGAATTGGTACAGCAATATCAACAAAAAAGTTCCACTTAGTCAATGATGCAATTGAAATGAACCAAGCAAGAACCATTAATATAAGACCTATTTTCTTTCGTTTTAAGTAATAATAAATTAAACCATAAAATGAAATAGTTGATACCATTGTTAGGTTTACAGTTGAAGCTCTAAAAAAATTACCATAAAAGGCTGATTTTCCCATCCCAGCTTTTATTAATGAATAACCAATTAAGAGTGTAAAAATCAAAAGTAAAACATTAAATGATTTTACAAACTTGTTAGTTTTAAATAAACTCTTATTTATCAAAACAATAGGAATAATAAATATCAAGTTGAAATTAATTACTCGTGACAAATCAATATTTGCTAAACTAGATGGGAAATTGTCAGAAACAATCCCCATTAATATAGAAAGGAAAGTCCCAACTAAAAACCACAATAAAAGTTTATTAACATCTTTCCTTTGTTTAAATAATGAGGTGTTCTTTTTTGTAGACCTGAGATAGCTAAAATAAAAGAAAAAAACTAATATATATAACGGATATAATATTATTCTATTTAAATACATTTATTATATAGTTAAGGATTTATCACTTCTTTGTAAACTTCAATTATTGACAAGATGTTTTTCTTAGAATCATATCTGTCTTTTGCTATTAAATATCCATTCTCACCCATTTGTTTTGATTTAGCTTTATTATTTAATAAAAACTCTAGTTTTGTTGTAATCTCTTCAACACTCTTTGGCTTAATCAGAAAGCCATTTTCATTATCAATTATCAATTCTTCAACACCACCCAAGCGAGAACCAATTACAGGTTTGCTCATTGCACCAGCTTCAATTATAGGTCTTGCAAAATGTGGTCGTATTGATGGGAATACTAAAACATCAGAAGCTGCAAATAATTGAGCAACATCTTTTACAAAACGGAATTTAATGAAACTCTTAGGATTTTGAGATTTACAAATTTCTTTTTCTATTTTTTGAGAATAAGTTCCTTGGCCAAATATAGGCAATATTATAGATGCAGCTTTATAAATAAAAGATACTGGCACATCATATAAACCACCTGGAAATAACAAGTGTATTTTTTTATCTGGATATTTCTTTATTAATTTATTTACCGCTTTAATTAAATATAACCCTCCTTTTACGCGACCAAGAGCACCTAAAAACAAAATGTTAAAATTTCCTTTTGGTGTTTTTACTCCTTCAATTTGCGTTGGTTTAGATAAACTTCTATCAAATTTGTTAAAATCGACAAAATTATATACTACCATTCCATTATCTGGACTACCCCATGATCTCATATCAGCTTTACAAATAAAAATCACTTTATCAGGGATACGTCTCAAATATTTTCTTATTAATGCTCGTCGTACACCAAGTAAACCTTTAACAGATGGTTCACGTACATGCCATACTAATGGAATTCCTTTCTTTCTAGTAGCTAATGCACTTCCTAATAAAACAATTGAATTTAAATGAACTATATCTGGCTTTACTAGTTCTAAAAGTTTATCAGTACGTCTTTTCGCTTTTTTAATTTTGCTTAATTGCTTTATTTCTTTTATAAAGTGAAATAGATTAATAAGATTGAACGAGACTGCTTGCGTATGTTCGTATGTATCAATCCAATCTGGCTTAACAACTTCAAAACCTGCATTTTCGTAAAAATCAGAAAGCGCTTTTGTCCATTTTGCTAATGCTACTACAACCTCATATTTATTTCCGGCATTAAGCTTAATTCCCTGCAATGTATATAACAAACTCATTGCTGAGCCACCAAAACCACTTGCATGTTGTATAAATAATATTTTTGTTTTATAGTTCATTTTTTTATATACTTTCCAAACTTATAATATCTAACCTACAAACACTGTTAAATATATTCTTTCGATATGTTTAGTATTCTATTTTTTAACCACATTATCAGTACTATCAAAATATTTTTGTACAATTTTTTTCTTTTTGTCAGTCAAAAATTTAATAGCGTTTAGTTCAAAGTTATTGTCTGGTATCATAAATGGCCTTTCTAACTTACGTTTTGGATCAATGAAATTTCCTAATATTGCTCCTACATCAATACATGGAACTTTGAATTCTTTTAATTGTTTAATAATATTTGCAGATCCTATTCCTGCACCTACTAGTATTAAATTTATATCACTTGCAATGTTTTTTGTATCAATTATTTCTTTCATAGATTTTGTTGCTGAAATACCATAATAATCAACTCTTTTAACTCCAATATTAGCAAGTTCTATGTTAAATTTTTTCTTTTTCTCTTCATTTACAGACGTAATAATCAAAACATTTTGGTTATTCATTAGTTTTTTACAATAGCTCGAACTAAAAAGAGCATAAACATGATATACATGATAGAAATTACTAGAATGAAGAGTTATATTATTTTCTATGAATTTATTATATACAGGTTGAACAAATTTACCGTAAAAATTTCCAGTATCAAATCCTAAGGCCAATATTCCATTTTCAGATATAAATTTCAAATCACTTATATAAGATTTATAAAGATTTTCAACTTCATCTTCAGTATATTGCTCTTTGCCATCCCTATTTAATCCTGAACTATGCCCTTTAGTAGGCTTCAGGAGAAAACTTTTAAATTTAAGTATTTTTTGTTTCCAGTTAAGTTTCGAATAGGGAACTATATCATATATATGTCTTTGAAGCAAAAAAGAATATTCTCCATCTCCCATTCTATATACAGGTAAGTATTTTTTATTATCTCTAGCATTAAATATTTGACCTGTGAATTGTGAATACCATGTAATTCCATCAATATCTTCAAAAGCGTATGCCAATGACCATCCTAAAGCTTCATTTATCTTATAGTGGTTATGAAACTCTGGATAATTAAGTTTAATGCGAGGTTTTAGTATTTGTGACTCCATTTTTTTTTATTTTTTAATTTGGGGTAGATAACTTTTAAATGTATAAAATAAATTATATTCGAAATTATTATTTAATGATGGTGTTATACCATTAATAATATAACACTCATTATAATACTCTAATAGTTTCAATATATTAGAAACCTTTATTTGATAAC
Organism: Bacteroidales bacterium; assembly: GCA_028686735.1. Classification (GTDB taxonomy): domain Bacteria; phylum Bacteroidota; class Bacteroidia; order Bacteroidales; family ML635J-15; genus Bact-19. The sequence continues at coordinate 8,677 of JAQUBO010000069.1, read as the reverse complement.
TATAAGGCACGATATATTTTTCAACTTTTTTTTTATTTAATATAATTTCTGAAATTATTTGAACCAATTCATCAATAAAAATCAAATCAAGACAAGCATCTTCAATTATTTGGGGAACTTTATTATGTATTAATTGATGAGAAAAAGTTGCTATTACTGAAGCATAATATGGTTTTGCAAAAGGACCAAAAACATTTGGGAACAGTAAACCTGTAAATGGTAAATTGTTTTTTTTACACCATTTGATTAATAATTCACGACCTTCTTTCTTTGACTTTCCATATTCTGAATTAATATTTTCTTGAATGCTTGAGGAAAATATTATATGAGCGCTGCTTTGAGCATTATTTAGTGCACTTATTAATTTACTAACTAATGAAATATTTGTCTCGTATACTGTCAATGGCTTTTCATGTCTGCTCAAAGCAGCTAAATGTATTATCACATCACATTCAACAACCCAGTCTTTTAAATTATTTTCATTTGAAAAATAGTCATCTTTAAATGGAATTATTTTAAATCTATTTTTATCTTGTTTAAAATATCGAAATAGATGAGACCCTATAAAACCATTTTGACCTGTAATCCCAATCTTATGTAACATTAGCTTAGTTCCTCTTTTATAAAATCAAGTTTCATCAATAAGCTGATTAACTCATCAACATTTAATTGTGCTGAGTTGTGTGAGGTAAAAGCTTCTACAATTTTATTTTTTTCAGTGCCTTCTTCGAAATATAACGAATAGTTTAAATCTCTGTTATCTGAGGGGATTCTATAAAATGAACCTAGATCTATCGCTTTAGTCATTTCTTCTCTATTACACAATGTTTCATGCATCTTTTCACCATGACGAGTACCAATTATTTTAATTTCACTTCTTGAATTGAAAATTTCTTTTAAAGCCAAGGCCAAATTCAAAATGGTACAAGCAGGTGCTTTTTGAACAAACATGTCTCCTGGAACAGCATTTTTAAATGCAAATTTGACTAATTCTACAGATTCATCAAGGCTCATAATAAATCTTGTCATTTCTGGATCAGTTATTGTAATGCTTTTTTTTTCTTTAATCTGATTTATAAATAAGGGAATTACTGAACCTCTTGACCCCATAACATTTCCATATCTTGTACCGCAGAAAACTTGATTCTCTGGGTTCAAATTCCTAGATTTTGCTATCATTACTTTTTCCATCATTGCTTTAGTAATACCCATTGCATTGATAGGATTTACAGCTTTATCTGTACTTAGAACTACAGCTTTGCTTACATTATTCCGGTAGGCTGCTTCTAGTACATTTGCTGCCCCTAAAATATTTGTTTGAACGGCTTGCATAGGGAAAAATTCACAACTTGGAACTTGTTTTAATGCTGCAGCGTGAAATAAAAAATCAACATCTTTAGTTGCTTCATATAATGAGTCGAGATCTCTCACATCACCTAAAAGAAACCTCAGCTTATTATTAGAATAATACTGCCTCATTTCATCTTGTTTTTTTTCATCCCTGCTGAATATTCTAATTTCTTTAATATCAGATTTTAAAAACTGCTTTAGAACAGCATTCCCGAAAGAACCCGTTCCGCCTGTAATGAGTAATGTCTTGTGATTAAATAATGCATCCATATTATATTGTAAATTAAATAAATTATGATTTAAATATCATTCTGAATTTAATGCCATTTTATCTATGACTTAAATGAAAACGACGTTTTATTCGATTTGACAACTCTATAAAAAGTTCTTTATATAATGAGTTGCAAATAATTAGTGCTGTAAACAAAATTAAAGTTGATAGAGTTGATGTTATTAAGAAGAAAAGAAGTGAGGGTTTATAGATATAATTTATTATTAGAAAAAGAATACCTATTAAAACACTCATCGTTATGGCATAGATTAAATACTCTTTAAAAAGAGTCTGGATTTGATTCCTAGACAGCAACAAATGTTTATTCCACCTTTTCAAATAGATGAATGAAAAAACAACTCCTGACACTATTAATGCAAAAGGCAGTCCATAAACTCCAAAATATTTTAACAATAAAAATAAAAGAACTACTTTCATTATTGATTCATAAAATACTGTATTGGAAGAAAATTTTATGTCACCAGTTGTACTAAGTATATAACTTAAAAAGTTTGATGTAAAATTAAAGAACAACGACCCTGCAATTAGAATTGTCATGAAATCTCCAAGATAGTTTTCTTCTCCTACCCAAAGTGTCACAAATGATCTATTCAAAAGTATATAGATCGAAAACAATAGTATAGTCAAATATGTTATATAATTCAAGATTTTTATGAAATAGCTATTAAATTTACTTTTATCATTATACAAATGCACCATTGAAGTATAGATTACACCCCCTATTCTGTCTAGCAATGTTTTAATTAGTCCTCCAGCTTTTTTAGTTACAGAATAAAAAACAGCCACTTCAGGTGAAATGAATATATTGATTAAAGTGGGCTCTATATTACCAACGAGTGAGGTGCCAAATTTGGATAACATCAAATTTGGCGTAAGTTTAAGGTAATCTTTAATTGTTTCTTTATCGTAATTAATAAATGGAATATTATTTTTATAAAAAAGCAAACTTAAATAGACTAAATTAGGCACAAAAGATATTAATGATCTAATTAATAACCCAATAGGAATCGCTAGTAAAGGTTGATTACCTATAAGCATAAAGTAAACAAATAAAACACCAACAAAAGCTCCTGTTAACATGAATATTTTGCCCATCAATGGTTTTTGCAATGCATTAAGAGTATTATCAATTGTGCTATTTATTAATGATAAAATAAGAGCAATTAAAGCGATTTGAAAAGCTTGTCTAAAAATAATATTTTCCGATACACTTGTGTTGGGAAGAAAAACTCCCAACCAATAACTTAATAATATACCAGCTAAAAATAAAACACTCATAAAGGCTGTATTCACCAACAATCCGCCAAAGAAGTATTTAGATATACCTTCATAGTTTCTTTTACTATACTCTCTTGATACTCTCTGTGAAGTCAATGTTGCCATTCCCATATCTAAAAATGCTAATACAGCTAAAATACCCCCTGTACCTAACCACAAACCATACAATCTTTCTCCAATAAAATTCAGATATAATGGAACAAAAAGCAAACCCTGTATAATATCTATAATCATCACAGAATAATTTCCTATTGCAAGTATTTTTACAGTTTTACGACGGGAGGGAGAATCTAATTTAAATTGACTCATTCTTTTCTATCTAAGATTATGCTGAAAGCCACTTTCTTAAATTTAGCAACAGTAGTTCTTGGAGTAATATTTTTTAATCTATTAAATCCAATGTTTGACATTTCAAGATGTTTTGAATAACTTCTAGATAGTTCTTTTATAGCAATTGCAATACTTTCAGGAGAATTTGGGTCAAACAAAGTTAGTTCTAAGTTATAATGATCTAGAAATTCAGTAATTTGAGGGATTGCTGAGGCTAAAACTGGCTTTTTAAATTTAAATGCTTCAAGAACTGCGCCACTGAAGGCTTCATATTTTGATGATGTTATAACTGCATAGCATTCATTAAATAATTTAAATACTTTCTCTCTGGAAACAAATCCTAAAAATTCGATAAAGCTTCTTGCTTCGTACTTCTCAATTAATCTATCCAACACCATTTGTCTTTTTAAATCAATCGGTCCGGTACAAATAAGTTTAAGTTGATTTTCAGGATTTTGCCGATTGAAATTACTTAGTCCAATAATCAAATTTTCATGATTCTTATGTCTAGCATTGGCTGAAGGATAGTAGAGAAAATCACATTTAGGAATATCGTTCTTTATTTCATTTTCCTTGAATGCATCATAAAGAAATGGTATTTCATTTAATTTTGGTTTAGCGTCAGGAAATAAGTCTAACATTCGTTTATATGGATAAGGCCAAGATACAACAATCGCCGCGGTATTTTTTATCGCTTTTATTTGCTCATCCATTACTTTTTTATTGCCTCCTTCAGTGTCCCATTCTCTAAAATCATGCATTACAAAAATGGTTTTTGAAGGATCGTGTACAAATTTTTCTCTTTGATATGGATAAACTACAACATCAACCATCTTATCCATTTGATTAATCCATTTTTTTCTCAGTCCATAGAAAAAATTCTCTAAAGATGGGATTGCTTTAATTAGTAATCGAATGAATAATCGCACTACTAAGAACTTCTTTGTTAAAATATATGTATTTCGATAAACATTATCCGTTAAGTAACCCACGTCTCCAATCCTTTCCTTATACCTTGATTCTGTGGCTGGCGGTATGTGAATAAAAATTTTATCATCAGGAAACTCATTTTTCCAGGCATTTACCAACATATAAAGATAATTCTCTATCCCACCAGATTTGGCAGGTATAATACTTCTGGCTTCAAAAAGTATTTTCATTATTTTGATTTACTTTTATGATGTCTCATTATATATATATCAGATTTTTCCTCCATAATTTTAAAACCTTTTTTTATATACAGATTTATAGCGGACAGATTAGTTTTATCAACAGATAAATAAATAGAATCTGCATTTTTATTAGAAATTAAATCATTCATAATAAAATTACCAAAGCCCATTCTCCGATGTTTATCTGAAACCATAATTCCTAACCATATAATATCATGATCTTTATCTAAATGCCCATATCCTACACAGACAATGCCCTCGTAATATAAATTTGTAACAATGTGGTTATTAAGTAAATAAGGAGAAAGATTTCTTTTTTCAAAATATCTAAAATTAATCCTAGCTATTGGATTTGCCAATAGAAATTCTTTTAAAAGAAATTGATTTTCTTCTCCAATTTGAATAATTTTATCTATCATTTTAATATAGTATATAAATACTCTTTGATTTTATCACAAATAAACTTCACATCATTAAATTCAAGTTCAGGGTAACTTGGTAAATTTAAACCCCTTAAACTTAAATCTTCTGCAATCGGGTGCCTGTTGTATTTTGCGGAGTACATAGGCATTGTATGTATTGGATAAAAAAGTGGTCTGGTTTCAATCCCTACATTATCAAGATGCATTCTAATAGGGTCTCTTTGTTCATTAGATTTAAGTAAAATAGAAACCATCCAATAAGTATGTTTTACATTTGATTTCATTTGTTGAAATTCAACCGGTGCCCCAGATAGTAATTCTTGATACCATTTTGCAATCAATATTTTCTTTTCAATGATCTTATCGGCATTTTCAATCTGGGCTACACCTATAGCAGCGCAAATATTAGTCATACGGTAATTATAACCAATAATATCATGCCAATATTGCCGATGCATTGCCAATCCTTGTCCTTTGAATCTTACTGCTCTATCAAATAGAGTTGCATCATTTGTAACAACCATACCTCCTTCACCGGTTGTAATAGTTTTATTACCAAAAAAACTAAATATAGCAATATCTCCAAAAGTTCCTACATGTTTATTATTATACGTTGATCCAAAAGCTTCAGCACAATCCTCTATTACGAATAATGAATATTCCCTTGCAATCTGCATTATTTCGTCCATTTCAGCAGGATGTCCGTACAAATGTACAACCATGATTGCTTTTGTTTTTGAGGTAATCTTATTCCTTATATCTATAGGGTCTAGCTGCCATGTTGTTTTTTCTGAATCAACAAAAATAGGTTTTGCCCCAGTATAGGCAATTGAATTAACTGAAGCGATATAAGTTAAGGTAGGCACAATAACTTCATCACCCTCACCAAGTCCAAGTGCGACTAAAGCAAGATGCAATGCAACAGTCCCATTACTAACAGCCGTTGCATATTTTACACCAATATAATCACTGAACTTCTTCTCAAACTCATTAACGAACTTTCCTTTGGAAGAAATCCATGTTGAGTCGAGACACTCATTCACATACGTTTTTTCATTTCCATTAAGATAAGGCTTGTAAACTGGGTATTTAATATTCATAATTTTGCTATTAATTTATTAGTAAAGTGTTTAATTAATTTTTAATATTTTCTAATGATCTAAAATATGTTGTTGTTTTAGATAATCCTTTTTCCATGTCTATACTTGGTTCCCAATTATTTAATTCTTTTTTAGCTAATGAAATGTTTGGTTGTCTCTGTAATGGGTCATCTTGTAGTAATTCTCAAAAAACTAATTTTGATTTAGAATTTGTCAATTCCAAAATCATTTCAGCTAATTCAATTATCGTAAATTCTTCTGGGTTTCCAATATTCACAGTCCTATAAAATTATCTGCTTTATTCATCATTCTAATCATCCCTTCAACTAAATTATCTACATTTTGAAAACTCCTATATTGTTTACCATTACCATAAATTGCAATGTCTTCTCCTTTTAGTGCTTGGACGATAAAATTTGATGCTACTCTACCATCATAGGAGTTCATTCGTGTTCCATAAGGATTGAAGATTCTAGCAATTTTTATTTTAACTTTATTTTGTTTGTGATAATTTACAAATAATAACTCTGCATACCTTATACCTTCATCATAACAAGAACGAGGTACAATTGGTTTACATTAACCCAATAACTTTCTGGTTGCGGATGTATTTCTGGATCTCCATAAACTTCACTTGTTGAAGCTTGTAATATTTTAGCATTCACACGCTTTGCTAAACCTAACATATTTATAGCTCCCATTACAGAAGTCTTTATAGTTTTTATTGGATTATGTTGATAATGTGGAGGAGAAGCAGGATATGCTAAATTATATATTTCATCTACTTCTACAAAATAAGGTTTTGTTACATCATGCCTAACTAATTCAAAAAAAGAATTATTCAATAAATGTAAAACATTTTCTTTGTTACCAGTAAAATAATTATCCAAACAAATTACTTCATTGCCTTCATTTAATAATCTCTCACAAAGATGAGAACCTATAAAACCTGCTCCACTAGTTACTAAAATTCTTTTCATTATTCTATTTTTTATTTTCCTATTGAATATATTTTAAATCCAATATTATTCATGATATTTTTGGATAGGATATTTCTCCCATCAAATACAAAAGCAGGTTTTACAACCAATTTATATATTCTCTCCCAATCGTACTCTTTAAACTCATCCCACTCTGTAAGAATTGCAATAGCATGAGTATCTTTACATGCATCATATGGATCATTTACAACTCTAACTCTTTTGCGATTTTCTTCAGGACTACGTGTATTTAAATAGTCCAAGTCTGCATAAATTCTCTCAGCCGAAACTTTAGGGTCATTTACTGTTATTTCTGCTTGTTCATCTAACAAAGCATCAGCTACATATATTGCTGCAGACTCACGTGTATCGTTTGTGTCTTTTTTAAATGCCCAACCTAAAAAAGTAATTTTCTTTCCTGAAACAGTATTAAATAAGGTAGATACAATATTGTCAGAAAAACGTCTCTTTTGATGGTCATTCATTATTATAACTTGTTCCCAATAGTCTGCAACTTCATTTAGACCATATGTTTTAGCAATATACACTAAGTTTAAGATGTCTTTTTGAAAACACGAGCCTCCAAAACCTACAGAAGCTTTTAAAAACTTAGGCCCCACTCTACTATCCATCCCTACAGCTTTGGCCACTTCATCTACATCAGCTCCTGTTACTTCACATAGTTCAGAAATTGCATTTATTGAAGAAACACGTTGGGCAAGGAATGCATTAGCAACAAGTTTCGATAGCTCTGATGACCAAACATTAGTAGTAAGAATCTTTTCTTTTGATATCCATGAGTCATAAATATCTACTAAAGACTGTATGGCTTCTCTGCCTTCTTCACTCTCTTCTCCGCCAATTAATACTCTATCAGGATTTCAAAGATCTTGAATAGATGTACCTTCTGCCAAGAATTCAGGATTAGATAGTACTTGAAATTTAACTCCATTGCCAGTGTTATCTAGTATATTTTTTATGGCTTGTGCGGTACGTACCGGAAGCGTTGATTTCTCAACTATAATTTTATTGGAAGTTGAAGCACGAGCAATTTGGCGCGCACTCAATTCAACGTATTTTAAATCTGCCGCCATACCCTTGCCTTTACCATAAGTTTTGGTAGGAGTATTTACTGACATAAATATCATTTCAGCTTCATCAATAGCTTTATCTATATCAGTACTAAAAAACAAATTCCTTCCTCGCGCTTCTTGAACTATTTCTTTTAGCCCCGGTTCATAAATTGGTAAGTTATCTAAGTCTTCACTGTTCCATTCTGCTATTTTATCTTTATTGATATCAACTACTGTTACTTTTATATGCGGATTCTTCTGTGCCAATACTGACATAGTTGGTCCGCCAACGTAACCAGCTCCGATACAACAAATGTTTCTTATCTTCATTTTATTAAAAACTTACACCTATTTTATACAAAATACAATCTACCATACTTCATATTCAATTACAATTTATACACCTTTTCCCCAGCCTCTTCAATCATATTCCTCATATCCCTATGAAATAGCTCCTTCGTAATTTCACCCAAGTGAAATAGATTATTTAATTTCACGGGGCAAGCAGGGTAAACCACAATAAGTTACAGTTTGTATACGCTATCTGAACTCTCTTCAACCATATTACGCATATCAACTATTAGTCTTGCATGCTCCTGCACAAACTCCATATCAAACACCTTATGATTAGTAGTAAGCACCACACAATCTGCAGCAGCTAATGCTTCGGCTGTTAGTTC
>JAQUBO010000261.1 GCA_028686735.1 Bacteroidales bacterium | reverse complement strand
AAAAAGAAAGTTGGGAATTATTAAAAGAATATCAAAACAAATTACTAAATTTGACATTAAAATGGAAGAAATTGGATTTGGTAACTCGCTGATTATCAATGATGAATTTTTACGTTAGTTGGAAGCCTAAAAAATACAGCGACATGAAAATTGACAAAACGACATACAAAGACAGAAAAGAAAGACAAATCGGAATTACTGCTGACCACGCCAGCCGACCCGATAAAGTTTTATTTTTTGCCGACACATGAAAAAAACATAAAAAAATCATTTTGTATTTATTTTTTCGTTATTTTTGTAATTGTAAACTCTAATCTCTTAATAAAATGGAAACTTATTTAATTGACAAAAAGACAATTGGTTTTCTTGAAGAATCAAGAAATCACACTGGAGAATTAAAACAATTAAGCGAAGTTATTAGTTCTCCCAAGGACTTTGCAAAAAAACATTCAATTGCATTGCCGAAACCTGTTGAAAAAAAGCTACTTGAACTTGGTAAAATTAATGAGTCAAAAGGTTATAAACCTGACGATCCAATTAACAAAGAAATAATGTCTTTTTTCAACAAAGTATTGATTGATGGTAGATTTATTGAAGAATGGACACAAAAACCTGAAAATGTTGCAAAACAATTAGGCATTACAGTCAGTAGGGAAGCAATTGAACGTATAACCAGTTTACGTTTCTCTGAATTAGTCGATGTTGCTTACATTAATGATCCTAGTTTAATCAATAAATCTGCAATTGTGATTGTGATTGTGATTGTTTTGGTAGTCGTTTTCGTTTTAATACCAAGCTGTTTGACTTATTCTATTCAGGAAATTATTGTTGATCCCAAATCCTTAGATAAAGTATAATTCTTTCTTAACTATTTTATTATGGCAAAGAATCCAAGAGTTCTGTTACTTAGTATGCCTTGGACTTCTTTGGTTGAACCTTCCTTGGGGTTAGGAATATTAAAGTCAGTCCTTTACAAAAAAAATATTGAATGTAGAATAGTACATCTCAATATTTTCTTGTTAAAGTATATGCGAGCAACTACATATATTAGCATCGCAAATATTTTTGCTCTTAATGAGTTTCTTTTTACATACATTTTTGAAAAAAATATTTCAAATGAGCAGTATAAAGCACTTTTATTAAGGATTGATGAAATAATTGAAAATAACTTATTTGTGGGTGATGAAAGATATAATGATAAAGATTCAATTATTCAATTACTTCAAACTTTGAGAACTAAAATTATTCCTGAATATTTACATGACTGTTTAAAATTTATTGAAGATTACAATCCAACAATGATTGGATTCACTTGCATGTTTGATCAAACAATTGCGTCAGTAGCTTTATCAAAATTAATAAAAGAAAGATTTCCTAACATTCTAATAGTTTTCGGTGGCTACGCATTGAAGGGTGATCCTGGTTTTGAAATACTTAAAAGTTTTAATTGTGTTGATTGTATTGCTTATGATGAAGGAGAGGGAAAAATAGAAAAGCTTGCTTTAGCTTCGGTAAATAAATTTAATTTATCAGATATTCCAAATGTTTTATATCGTAGCCAAGGTAAAATTCACACATCAAATACCGCTGATGTATTTATTGATTTGAATGATAGTCCCTTTCCAAATTATAATGATTTTTTTAATGATTTGAAAGAATTATTTGAGACACAATCAATAAAAATCAAATGGAGGACACTACCTGTTGAAACATCAAGGGGTTGTTGGTGGGGGCAAAAAAGTCATTGTATTTTTTGTGGCATAGATGAATCCACATTAAAATATAGACAACGAAATGTTAAGTCTACATTAAAAATGTTATCTGTTTTAAGTGACAAGTACAATAGCATTTACTTTCGCATTTCAGACTACATATTACCTTACAAATATTACTCATTACTATTACCTGAACTTAGTAAACTAAACCCAAATTACATTTTTACATGTGAAATAAAATCAAATATTTCTTACAAACAGTTTATTGATTTAAAATCAGCTGGTTTTATTGAAGTTCAACCAGGCATAGAAACATTTTCTTCAAGTATTTTAAAAAAAATGAATAAGGGTGTAAATGCAATCCAGAATATTTATTGTTTATTACTTGGTTTTTATAATGCTGTAAATGTAAACTATAACATATTGTATGGATTTCCAAATGACACTCTCAACGAATATCAAAATTTACTAAAAACTATTCCTTATTTATATCATTTATACCCACCCAGTAGTCGGGTTCGTGTTGCAGTAACTCGGTTTTCTCCTTTGCACATGAATCCCAAAAGGTTTGAATGCGATAGTGTTTATGAACATAATAAATGTTATGATATTTTGTTTTCAAATTCTTTTATAAAAAAAACAAATTTTAATATTGATAATTATTGTTACTATTTTGAAAATCCATTTTTTAATAGACAAGAAATAGAATATCTATATAAATTACTCATTTATCAAATTGATTATTGGCGTAATATTCATCAAACAAGAGAGGTCTATTTAAAATATGAAGTTTATGATGATAAAATAATCTTTTATGATACAAGGTATTCAGTTGAACCTCAAATTAAAGAATACAACAATATTTATAAAATAATATATGAAGAGTGTTCGCCCCAAATGATTACAAAAGAGCAGCTTTTCAGTAAACTTAAGTTCTTTTCAAAAAGTAGTATTACTGCTGCATTGGAACAGCTTTTTAATGATAGATTTATTTTTATAGAAGATAGTAAAATTGTCGGACTTGCGTTTAAAGAACAAGTTTATATAAATTTTCATAAAGAACAAAATAAATGGTTAAACATAAATAAAACATCAGATGAGTAAAAAATTTTTATTATTAGCATCGTTACTTATTGTAACAAGGATGTATGATTTTATAGCTACTTATTTATATACCCCTGACTTAACTAATGAAACAAATATATTAGTTCGATTGTTTGAGTTAAATTATGCAAGAATTGCAGTTGTACAAATTTTATTATTATTATTAGTTATTTTATGCCTGCAATTTTATATAAAAAATAATAACAATAATAACATAATCAACGGAAAGATTAAAATTCAAAACATAAAAGATTTTATTACATACTTTCACTTTGGGCAAAAATTAAATATGTTAGTTTTTTTATATAAAGTTCCCAAATTAAAACCAATTATATATTTAATAGGTTATGTCGCAACGTATTCATTGATTATTTTTAGTTTTATTGTTGGAACTTCAACAATTTTTTTAATAAAATCAAATTATTACAAGACTATTTATAAAAGTTTTGGCCCGTATGCATTATATACAATATTGTTAATTACTGTCATTGTAATAACAATTAAGTTTTATAAATCTGAATTTTTAAAATACAAAACTCTTTCTAATTCCAATAAATAATAAAGATCTTTCGGCAAAAATAAAACTTTACTGATACATCCTGCCAGATAGAAAAATAATGATAGAAACCGTTTATAAACAGAAAGGTATGTCGCTTGTCAAGAAAGAATGCCAGCTTGTAACAAGCGGTATATTTTATTGCCGAGACAGTGCTAATATCAGCGGTTGTAGCTCGCTTCAGCCTTCATCGTGGTTTGTCAGTGACGTGCTCCGAAATCGGCAACAAAAACATACCGCCAACCGTTAGCATTCAGTGGAAGACAAAAAAATCGAGCAATGTTTTTAGTGAAAGTTTTTGAACAGAAAAAGTAATTGAAATTGCTACCGTGAAAGTTTAATCAAAAAGAAAAAAATGTAATTCTGAATACGATTGAATTGAATTTACTCGCTATAATTGAATTGATAAATTGAGTTTTGCCAGCCCAATATTTCTAATAGAATATTTTTACGAAATGAAAAACATGAAAATTTTGTAGTTTTTACGTTGCTGTAGTGCTGAAAAGTTTGTAAAACCGCATTTTCTGTAAGGTTTGAAGAAGATTTGGGAGCAGAAAAGTTTCCAGAATCTAAAATAACAAAAAGTAAGTTGCAAAACGGAAGGAAAAGGGAAGAAAAAGAGTGAATCTGCATTTAATGAAAAGGCATCGCAACTTTTATACTGAAAATACTTGAAAATGCTGAAAATACAGAAGAAAAAGCCTACGCAAAAACTCAATTTAAGAAGCATTTCGGAGTTTAAAACAAATTAAATCGAAGAAAACATTGTAATAATAATAGCTCGTAACATTTACAGAAACGGTAGCAAGTTTAGTCTGAATGAAATAATTTTCTCTTATTGAAAAAATGAATATCTTTTTCTGTTCAAAAGGCTGATACA
>JAQUBO010000260.1:1654-4255 GCA_028686735.1 Bacteroidales bacterium | reverse complement strand
TAAACTCCGCCTCGATTGTATGTGCAGCTGTAGCATTTTCAAATGTGTAGGATGAAACATTTCCAACACTTACACCATCCACCAACACATCTTTGATGCTATAGCCATTCGTTGCTGAGATAGCAAATGTAATATCGCCGTTTTCAACCACTGGAACTACGCCACTTGGCAAAATTGATCCATTTTGACCAGCTGTTGCTGTAATAGCATGGGTTGTTGGCGCTACATTACTAAAAGTAGCACTAATGGTGTGGTTCTCAGTGACATTATTAAAAGTATATGTAGTTAGAAGTCCAACACTTACATTGTCCACCAGAACCGATGCAATAAAGAAACCTGAATTTGGGGTAATGGTAAAAGTAGCATTTGACCCATACTCAACAATTTGTTCACTTGCAGGGGTTATTTCACCGTTTTCGCCAGCTGCTATGGTAATAGTATATGTGTTTATAGCAAACTCAGCTGTATAACTCATATTTTCGGTCACATTTACATCTGTACGTGGATTGTCGGTTGAACCATCGCTCCACTTCACAAAGTGGTAACCAGTGTTAGCCACAGCGGTCACGGCAGTTCCATTGGCACCAGGATCAACTATTTGGAACGCTTCTCCAGCTATAGTCCCATTGGCATCGGCGGCATAGTTTAGGGTATGTACGATACGAATGGAAATATCATCGATTGATAAATACATAGAATAATATCCGATATCACCTTTTATACCAAGATGGTAAAGGCCTGTTTCTGCGGGGCTAAATGAGGCTGTAATCTCTTGGTAATTGCCGTTTGTAATATTCGTTGAGGGGACAATCGTATTTACCATGGCACTGTTGTGAGGTTCCGTACCGTATGCAACGGTAATGGTCGCGTCATTCGACTGGTCCTGTCGGGCGTACATTGCAAACGCATAGGTTTTACCCACTTCTAAATGCACTCGTTTTGGGGTAAACATCCAATCCGTATTCGACCACTTTAGGCATGCGTTCCAATTGCCCGTACGCGGTGTCCTATTGTAAGTGGTCTCGGTGTTATTTGCAGTCCAGCTAGTGCTACCACTTAACGATTGTTGCGACCAACCAGTTATGGCATTACCGTTCACATTTCCCTCCTCAAAACCTTCGAAATAGGGGAATGAAAAAGGACCATAATAGGCAACTGTCTTAACTTGAGTGTTGTTGTCCAGGTACTCATCGCCTACAAGAACAACGGTTGCTTCAATTATATAATCGTCAGGGGTAGTAAAATCGTAGTCCGTGACAATAGTTACCTGCTCATGAGCATTCTTAGCAAGCGTGCCTGTCCAGTTGTATGTGGATGGAGTGCCATTTATTGAATAATTGATATCGCACGCAGTTAAATCCGTAGTACCATCATTTCTCAATGTTACCACTATATCGTAATTGCCCATATAGGCTGTTGTGTTTTCAATCGATACGATTGCAGCATCTAAGGCAGGTGAAAATATTGTAGGGCCAACAAAATCATCCAAGCTTAAGTAATATTTATTTGTTGATATAGCCTGAATAGCAACATATACTATCTGCCCGTTATATGCAGACAAGTCATATTCATATTTTGTTGCCGTGGTAGGTGCTGCAATGTTTTCTGCCAATACCACGGTAAAGTCCTCTTCTGCATTACCTGTGGTTGAGAGCTTGACATTGAAAAGATCTGCGTTATCAGACTTGTAATTCTTGGCATAGAAAGAGATTGTATTATTCTCTTCCGTAGGGATAAGACGAGGTGTAATCAGCCAGTCATTGTGTGCGGTAGCGCCATAGAGAATATACGCTGAGCCATCTCCATTAATTAAACGGGAAGGATCTGTGGTTCTTTCCCATCCATTGGGGTCACCCTTATTAATAACCGTCCAGTCCTCGGGCGGGAATAGTTCACCCTCGAAGCCCTCGCTCAGATTCTGAGCAAACAGGTTTAAAGGGATTTGAGCAATGAGCAACATTGCCAGAAAACGAAAAATTTTGTTCATAATTTTATAGTTTAAAAGTTTGTAAAGTTGAAAGTTCAGAAAGTTATTGTTCTATGGATTAAAAAGTTGTTTGATTAATAATTTCGGGTATTAAGTTGCTTAAGGTTGGGTTTTCCTGTTTTATATTGTGCATCACCGTTTCTTTTGTGAGGCTATCTAAAAGGTGTTTGTGTGCCAAAGCATCGAATGGGGCACCAAAACTGCGATAGTAAACCAGTTCTTCTGTGGGGTCAAGTGTGCCAATTTGTTTGGCAAGATTAAAGGATAAGCCAATATTCATCTCCTGCGTTTTAGTATTATTTAGAATGTAAACCCAACTTAATGTAGTAGGATTTGCTAAAATTTCTGTTTGTGTAAAAGTCTGATTTTTCATAAATGTAAATTATGGTGCAAGGGTATGGTTTTATACCTATTTCTAAGTCCCACTGGCGATAAATTTAGTCCCACTGGAGTAACTGCCTGATATATAGGGAGTTACAAGGGTGTTTTTTATGCTTTTTTTGGTGTTTTGAATTTTGGTTGGTGCTACCGCACGACCCTGTCACGTGGTAACCAAGAAAAGAAAGGACTAATAGTACTTAAGCCACACGATGGAATCGTGCGGCAGCGGCGGT
>JAQUBO010000260.1:0-1554 GCA_028686735.1 Bacteroidales bacterium | reverse complement strand
CACTTTAGTATTTTGGATTACGGTTGGCGCTACCGCACGACTCTGTCGTGTGGTAACCAAGAAAAGGAAGGACTAATAGTACTTAAGCCACACGATGGAATCGTGCGGCAGCGGCGGTACGGTAACACTTTAGTATTTTGGATTACGGTTGGCGCTACCGCACGACTCTGTCGTGTGGTAACCAAGAAAAGGAAGGACTAATAGTACTTAAGCCACACGATGGAATCGTGCGGCAGCGGCGGTACGGTAACACTTTAGTATTTTGGATTACGGTTGGCGCTACCGCACGACTCTGTGGTGTGGTAACTAAGAAAAGAAAGGACTAATATTGCTATTTAAACTGTAAGGCCACACGATGGAATCGTGCGATAGCGATGGCGAAATAAAGAAAAATCACTAATTTTACTTCATGAGTCGCAATTACAAATTCCATAATCCTGAAGGTGTTTACTTCGTCAGCTTTGCCGTGGTGGAGTGGATAGACGTATTTACCCGGAATGAGTATAAGAATATCCTTATTGAGAGCCTTGGGTTTTGCCAACGAGAAAAAGGAATGGAAATTTATGCTTGGTGCATAATGACCAACCATGTACATTTAATCTTCAGAAGTATAAATGGACATAAACCCGAACTTCTTTTGGGTGATTTTAAAAGGTTTACCAGCAAGGCTGTAGTTAAAGCAATAAAAGAAAACCCAAAAGAAAGTCGAAAGGATTGGTTACTGGAACAATTTATGAAAGCAGGTGTAAAATCCTCAAACGTGCAGGAGTATCAGTTTTGGCAACATAACAACAAGCCCATTGAGCTATGGAGCAATAAAGTTATTTTTGAGAAGATTAATTATATCCACAACAATCCAGTGGAGGAAGGATTAGTTTACTACTCGCAAGATTATGTCTATAGTAGTGCGAGCGATTATGCAGGGGAAGAAGGTTTATTGAAAGGTGTTGTGGTGGCTAGGTAATACTAGCTCGGCTGCCGTACGACTCTGTCGCGTGGGAACCAAGAAAAGAAAGGACTAATAGTACTTAAGCCACACGAAATAATCGTGCGGCAGCGGCGGTACGGGAGCACTTTAGTATTTTGGATTACGGTTGGCGCTACCGCACGACTCTGTCGTGTGGTAACTAAGAAAAGGAAGGGCTAATATTGCTATTTAAACTGTAAAGCCACACGATGGAATCGTGCAGCAGCGGCGGTACGGCAGCACTTTAGTATTTTGGATTACGGTTGGCGCTACCGCACGACTCTGTCGTGTGGTAACTAAGAAAAGGAAGGACTAATATTGCTATTTAAACGGTAAAGCCATACGATGGAATCGTGCGGCAGCGGCGGTACGGTAACACTTTTGTATTTTAGATTATGGTTGGTGCTACCGCACGACTCTGTCGTGTGGTAACTAAGAAAAGAAAGGGCTAATAGTACTTAAGTAGCTGTCTCATAACTGGGGCAGCTATTTTTGATTTTAATAGTAAAATGTTTAGTGTTTTCTATTGCTAATTCAATTGATTTTTTATCTTTATGTAATTGAATATCAGTTATATGAAGGCTAAT
>JAQUBO010000068.1 GCA_028686735.1 Bacteroidales bacterium | reverse complement strand
TAATTACAAACTAATGTTAAAACATTTATTAAAATTTAGTATTATTGGAATAATTTTAACAGTTTATGCTGCTAACAAGCTTAATGCACAAACACCACATTGTGTAGGTGATGAGTTTATTCTACATGCAGAATCGTATGTTAGCGGCGAATTACAGTGGCAATATTCACTTGATAGTATAAATTGGTACGACTATTATGGTGAAACTAGTTTAACTTGTACACTTATACTCGAAAATGATGTTTATTTAAGATTGAAAATTACCGATCCGGAATGTATGCCTGAGTATTATGCTCCAACAAAACATATTAAATTAACTCCTTTACCTAGTGAAGCGAATGCAGGTGAAGATCAATTAAATATTACTGGAACAACTACAACACTTAATGCTACTGCTCCTGTTGAAGGTACTGGTTTTTGGTCAATAACTTCGGGTAGTGGAGGTGTTGTAAATGATGTTTATGCTAATAATAGTGAATTTGGTGGTAATGCAGGAGAAACATATATTTTACGTTGGTTGGTATTTAATGATTGTGGATATAATCAAGATAATGTTACTATTAGTTTTGCCACCGAAACTTTTAATTGTGGCGATCTTTTAGTAGATGCCAGAGACTCCCAATCATATCCAACTGTTGAAATTGGTGGAAAATGTTGGATGGCTGCAAATTTGAATGTTGGTACACAAATTACTGGTACTACTCCTCCTACTGATAATTCTCAAATTGAAAAATACTGCTATGGTGATGATAGTGAAAAGTGCAATCTTTACGGTGGACTGTACCAATGGAACGAAGCTATGGGTTACTCTACTACAGAAGGTGTGCAAGGTATCTGCCCGGCAGGTTGGCATCTCCCAAGTGATGACGAAGTTAAACAGTTAGAAATTAATTTAGGAATGATTGAAGCAGATGCTGATTTAAATAATTGTTGGCGAGGTGGTGCACAAGGTGTTGGCACAGCTATGAAAGAGGGCGGAAGTTCAGGTTTAAATATTCAGCTTGCAGGAAGAAAAATTGGAAGTTTTGGATTTGAAAGCTCAGCAGGATATATGTGGTGTTCTACAGAAGGAATAGCTTATCCTAGTGAAACTCATGCTATGAGGCGTTGTTGGGGAGCATCATCAGGTGTAGGTAGATATGATTCTTTTTCAAAAACTTCTTCGTTTTCTGTTAGATGTGTAAAGGATTAATCATTAAAATTTGTATAAAATGAAAAACATTAATTTTGTTGTTGTAATTATAATAATTGGTTTGTTAACTACAATTGGTTTTGCTTGTGATAAACCTGATGATAATGGTGATACTCCAACTGCCGAACAAACTGAGCTGGTTTTTACTTCTCTTACTGCTGATAACGATAGTATTGATGCTACCGAGACAGTTGTTTTAAATGCAGTAGCCTCTGGAAAAGATATTACGTATAGTTGGACGGTTTCTCTAGGTACTTTTTTGGGCAGCGGAGCCGAAGTTACTTATGTTCCATCGTCATGTACAGCTGGTGATATTACTATTGGTTGTGCTGTTAAAGATACTTATGGGAAAACTAAAACTAAAAATATAACTATACATGTGCGAGGATAACAAATTGGTGTTTCGCATTAAATTTTGATAATCTCTGTAATGAATAAAATTATTGTTCTAATATGTGTTGTTTTAAGCTTTATTGTTTCTCCTGGTAAACTTAAAGCTCAATGTTTTGCATCTCCTGGTAACCCTATTGCAGGTAGTGCTAATGTTGGTATTCTTCAACCTCGAATTACAAGAGCAGTAGTGTTTTATAGATATTCTTTTGCAAACCAATACTTTGAAGGCAATAATGCTATTGATTATGATGTTCCTGCAAGGGTATCTAGTGCAAATTATAATTATGTAGGTTTTAATGTTGGGAGAGGAATAACAAGAAAGTTTAGTCTTGAGTTGGAGGCTGGTTATTTTATTAATAAAACACAAAATTATACATATTTAAATTTTACTGAAAGAGGTTTTGGATTATCAAATGCTGTAATAAGTGGAAAATATAATATTTACAAAGATGTTGTAAAAAAGACTGAAGTTTCTGTGAGTGGAGGGATAAAAATGCCATTCACTACTAAACCCCAAGAAGTGGATGGAGTAAGATTAGGTATAGATACTCAACCCTCAACTGGACATTTTGGATCTATTCTGCAGGCTTTGGCTGTTAAAGAGTTTGAAGGTCCAAGTATGCGTTTTATATTGTTAGGTAGATGGGAGAAAAATTTTAATGAGAATAAACTAAACTATCTCTTTGGAGATGCGATTACTACTTCTCTTTTTGTTTCAAAACATTTAGCAAATAGATACACCGAACTAACTAAAGATATTACAGTAATTTTACAGTTAAGACATGAATATAAATTTAGAAACTTATCTGGTGGGAAAGAAATGCTTGGTTCGGGTAGTAATGTATTGTTTCTTGCACCGCAGATAAATTACAACCATAATATGGTGTGGAATTTTTCATTTATTTACGATCTACCTATTTACAGATATTATAATGAAATACAACTAGGCACTTCGTATGCTATATCCTTTAGTATTACTAGAGATTTTGGATTTGGGATGTAAATAGTACACCGAAATTGAGAACCTTCCATAAATTTAACTAATAATAATGCTGCTTATTCGAATGTTTAGTTTATAATATAATAATAAAATTGCTGCATTCCAGCAACTGCATTTTCTTTAAAATGATAAAAATCTTTTATATTAAAGTTATCATTTGGGTCGATAATAAATTTTTTTGCATTATTATCGACATAATCTATTAATCCTGCTGCTGGATAAACTTGTAAACCAGTTCCTACAACAAGAAATATATCAGCAGTTTTGATAATTTCAATTGCTTTTGGTATATTTGGTACAGCTTCTCCAAACCATACAATATGTGGCCGCAATTGCGAACCATTTGGACATAAATTACCGATATTAAGTTCGGCACCTTTAATGTCAATTATAAAATTTTCATCATTAATGCTGCGTGCTTTTCTTATCTCGCCGTGTAGATGCAATATGTTTTTTGAGCCTGCTCTTTCATGCAAATCATCAACATTTTGTGTTATAATTTGTACATCAAATTGTTTTTGTAAATCGGCTAATAGTAAATGAGCTTTGTTTGGTTGTGTTTCTATAACGGTTTTTCGGCGAAAATTATAAAATTCCATTACTAAGTCTGGATTGCGTTGCCATGCCTCGGGGCTTGCAACGTCTTCAAATCTATGTGTTTTCCAGAGCCCATCATTATCTCTAAATGTAGGAATCCCACTTTCCTTGCTTATTCCTGCTCCAGATAGAACAACTAGTCTTTTCATTGCATTTTTTTTATTGCAAATATAATAAAAATGATGTTTATATGAAAAGAAATACTTGTTAATAAGTTGTGTCTGCAAGCACTAAGTATAAAAGTGAAAAAGCAAAGTTTTTGTATGTCGATTAAAAGGAAGTGCATGCTGATTTAATACTAATTTAATTATAAAAGGCCCTATTGGGTGTTGTAATTGTTTTTTTGCATTTATAAGGCAAAAATAATGACACCGCAATGCTTACGTCCATGTTTTTTGACATCGCAGATACGTAAAATAGTCGATTTAGACAGGGTGTTTTGTGATTAGATTGGTATAATATAGTTGTGATGTAAATTGATGCCTAAGAGCTATATGAAAATGGTCGTTTGAAGAAAGCAGGTTAAATAGATTGCTATAAAACTGTATGAAAAGCTTACAAGTACAAAAATGTTTTTTATATATTTACAAAAAATTTATTGCTAATAATTATATTTTAGAAATGGTTAAAAATTTTATTTTCACAAGTTTATTATTACTTGTTTTTTCGATTACTCTTTTGGCTCAAACAGGTAGTCTTGATGAGCAGAGTTTAAAACAAATGAGAGATTCATATTTAGAAACAGCAGAAAACAATAAGGGGCTTCGTAATGCTTTAA
Organism: Bacteroidales bacterium; assembly: GCA_028686735.1. Taxonomy (GTDB): domain Bacteria; phylum Bacteroidota; class Bacteroidia; order Bacteroidales; family ML635J-15; genus Bact-19. The sequence goes on along the minus strand of JAQUBO010000068.1, from coordinate 14,070 downwards.
CTAATAACGATGTTAGAAAACTAGCACTTAACAGAGATGTTGTAGGCAAAGAGGATCATAGTTTTAAATATAAAGTTAAAGTAAGCGGTATTACAAATCAGGAGTCGTCGGGGCGTTGTTGGATGTTTACAGGTTTAAATGCATTGCGTCCTAATATTATTGAAAACAAGGGGTTGTCAAGTTTTGAGTTTTCAACCAATTATCTCTATTTTTGGGATTTATTAGAAAAATCTAATCTTTTTTTAGAGGTAGTAATGCAAAATTCTGATAAAGAATTTACTGATAAAATGATAGAGTGGCTTTTTAAAAGTCCTATTGGAGATGGTGGTGTGTGGAATTCGTTTTCAAATCTTGTTAGTAAATATGGAGCAATTCCAAAAACAGCAATGCCAGAAACTTACCATAGCGAGAAATCGGCATGGTTAAATAGGATTTTGTCTAGGAAACTTCGTGAAAATGGCTTAATACTTTATAATTTAAAAAGAGAAAAGGTTTCGACAAAACAAATTACCAATATAAAACTTGAAATGATGTCAGAAATATATACGACATTAGTTTTATTTTTGGGTGAACCTCCAACAGAATTTGACTATCGATTTGTTGATAAATCTGGCGAAGTTGGTGAGTATAAAACTTATACACCACAGAGTTTTTTTGCAGAAATGTGCCCTGAATTCGATGCTGAAGATTATATTATGCTTATGAACGATCCAACTCGTGAATACTATAAAGTTTATGAAATTGAATTTGATAGAAATGTTCTTGAAGGACAAAATTGGATATATCTTAACTTGCCTTCAGATGAAATTAAAAACTTTGCAATCGCAAGTATTAAAGATAATGAGGCAATGTATGCTTCTTGCGATGTTGGTAAGCAATTAAATAGAGACGAAGGTACTCTAGATATTAATAATTATGATTTTGAGGCACTTTTAGGAATCGAATTTGGAATGAGCAAGGCTGAGCGTATTAAAACTTATGATAGTGGATCATCTCATGCAATGCTGTTGATGGCAGTGGATACTGATAATGATGATAAGCCTTCTAAGTGGCAATTCGAAAATTCTTGGGGGGCATCACACGGACATAATGGTTATCTTAGCTTTACTGATGAGTGGTTTAATCAGTATATGTTTAGACTTGTAGTAAATAAAAAATATATTGACGATAAAACGCTTAAACTTACTGAACAAGAGTCAATTATGCTCCCACCCTGGGATCCAATGTTTATGCAAGATTTTTAATATTACAACATGTGTGGAATAAGCGGAATATACTGTTTTGGAAATAAAGCAGTGCAATATGCAGATGAGTTAAATTCTGCTGTAAAAGCTATTAAGCTAAGAGGACCCGATGGTAGTGGAGTTTTTATTGATAAGAATATTGGTATAGGACATACCAGATTAGCTATTAATGACATAAGTGAAGCCGGAAAACAACCTTTTTTTGATAATACAGGACGGTATCATATAGTATTTAATGGCGAAATTTATAATTATAAAGAATATCAAAACGAACTTTCAAAAGACGGGATTAACTTTGTCTCAAATTCAGATACTGAAGTTTTACTATATTTATTAATTAAGTATGGTGAAAAAGCTCTTAACAAACTTAATGGTTTTTTTGCATTTGCATTTTATGACTCTAAGAAAAACACATGCATAATTGCACGTGATAGGATGGGAATAAAACCTTTACACTATTATAAAGATCGTGAAAAAATAATATTTGCATCTGAATTAAAAGGAGTGTTGGCTTGGCGAATACCAAAAGAGATAGATTATACAAGCCTTACTACTTATTTTCAGCTCAATTATTTGCCAACACAGCAAAGTATTTTAAAAAATGTTTATAAACTTACGCCAGGTACATTTTTAATTGTTTCGCAGCAGGGTATCGAGCAAAAAGAATATTATAAAATACCAGTGTATAATAATCAGCAATTATCTCCATCATATAGTGCTGCAAAAACAAAACTTTACTCTCTTATTGAGAATTCTGTAAAACTTCGTTTAACAACAGATACTACTTTAGGTTGTTTTTTGAGTGGAGGTATAGACTCCTCGATAATTACCGCATTAGCAGCACAACACACAAATAAGCTTAATACATTTGCACTTGGGTTTACTGATAATAAATATTTTGATGAGACTAAGTATGCCGAACTAGTTGCTAAAAAATATAATACAAATCATACAGTTTTTAAAGTAAGTAACGATGACTTGTTGCAAGGTTTAAACTCTGTTTTAGATTATATAGATGAACCTTTTGCAGACTCTTCGGCTTTGGCGGTTAATATATTATGTAAGCTTACACAACAAAATGCAACAGTTATTTTGAGTGGAGATGGTGCAGATGAACTTTTTTCGGGATATAATAAACATAAGGCACATTATAATGCAAGGTATGCAGGAACTAAAGAAAAAATGCTTGCTGCTATGAATCCTGTTTGGAAAGTTATGCCAAAATCTCGAAACTCTAAGCAAGCAAATCTAATGCGGCAATTTAACAAATTCGCTACAGGCTTTAAAATTGCTCCGGCAGATAGATATTTGTTTTGGGCTAGTATTGCCTCCGATGATTATACAAACAGTTTGCTGAAAAATAAAGTGCCCTATGCTGGTTCTGAATTTTTAAAGCAACATATTCTTAATCCAAATATCGATTATAGTGAAATAAACAATGTGTTATATGCCGATTTGCATCTGGTTTTGCAAGGCGATATGCTTACAAAAGTTGATTTGATGTCTATGGCGAATAGTGTTGAAGTTAGAGTACCTTTTCTGGATTATACAGTGGTTGATTTTGTTGCAGGACTGCCAGCTTCATATAAGATCTCATCAACATCGACAAAAAAAATATTAAAAGATACATTTGCTCAAATATTGCCTACCGAACTGATTAATAGACCAAAGCATGGTTTTGAAGTCCCCTTGTTAAATTGGTTTAAAAATGAATTATGGCAGATGATAGACAACGATTTGTTAAATTCTTCGTTTATAGAAGAGCAAGGTATTTTTGAAATTGAAACGATAAACTTTTTAAAAAAGAAACTTTTTAGTAGCAATCCCGAAGATACGCCTGCTAAAATATGGGCTTTGATTGTTTTTCAGCATTGGTGGAAAAAGTATTTTAATAATTGATTATGCCAAAAATTCTAAGAATAATAAATCGTTTTAATTTGGGAGGACCAACATATAATGTTGCATACTTAACTAAATATATGTCTCCCAAGTATGAGACTTTGCTTGTTGGTGGAATGAGTGATAAACATGAGGCTTGTTCCGATTATATAATACAAAAACTTGGTATTCATGCTATAAAAATACCTGAAATGATGCGTGAGATTAATGGTTATAATGATTTAATAACCTATCAAAAAATTAAAAATATTATCTCAAGATATAAACCTGATATTGTTCACACTCACGCCTCAAAAGCTGGTTTTCTAGGGCGGCAGGCAGCGATAAAAAGCAATGTGCCAATAATTATTCATACGTTTCATGGGCATATTTTTCATTCATATTTTAATAAACATAAAACTACAGTATTTAAAAAAATTGAGCAAAATTTGGCTTCAAAAACTGATGCTATCATTGCTATAAGCGAATTGCAAAAACATGAGCTGTGCAGTATCCATAAAATTGCCCCAGAAGATAAATTTAGGGTAATTCCATTAGGTTTTGACCTTGATAGATTTCAAGAAAATTATCAAAATAAGCGAGAGAAATTCAGAAAACAATACTCAATTAATGATAATGAAATAGCTATTTCAATTATTGGAAGACTTGTTCCTGTAAAAAATCACTCTATGTTTATTAAGGCTTTTTTAATTGCAAAAGATAACTCAGAAAAAAAGATTAAAGCTTTAATTGTTGGTGATGGAGAACTACGGAACGGTATTGTAGAGTATGCTTTTTCATTAGGATTGACTTGTTCTACGCCTGAAAATCTAGTGCCGGATGCTGATATTATTTTTACATCATGGATACAGGAGGCTGATACGGTTTTAGCGGGTAGTGATATAACTGCGTTAACTTCTTTTAATGAGGGAACTCCAGTTTCGTTAATCGAAGCCCAAGCAGCTAATACACCAATTGTTTCAACAAATGTTGGCGGTATCGAAGATGTTGTATTAAAAGATAAAACTGCCTTACTTACACAAACTGATAATCCTGAAGACTTTGCCGTAAAACTCTTAAAGCTTATAAATGATAATGAATTACGTGCCGAAATGTCGAAATATGGTTGGGAGTTTGTTAAGAATAGATTCCATTATACTCGTTTGGTAAGCGATATGGAAAAATTATATGATGAGTTGCTTTTAAAGTATAATTCATAAATGGTTTTTTAATTAAGTCTTTTTGTGTCAAGTCTTGCAGTTTTCTAAGCCTTTATACTGTATATGCGAATTGTTAATTTAAACTTAACAATTACCTTTAGTACAGGTTTTAATAAATAATAGGTATATATACTATAATCAAACGAATATTTTTTTATTTTTGTAGTTTGTAATAAATATCAACTTCTAAATGAAAATAAAATTTATTATATTGATTTTGATTGGCTTTTCCTTTTTCTTAAACTCTTGTAGTATATTAAGACCTTCGGAAATGTTTCAGATAGAAAACCAATATCCTGTCTCGAAATTCGAAGCCTCAGAAAAAGAATATGTAATACAGCCATACGATAAAATATCTATAAGGGTTGTGAGTAATATTGGGGAGTCACTCTTGGGTACTGGCAGCCAAGCAGGAGGTAGTAATAGTGCAAATAATCAAAGAAATCAAATTGGATTAGAATTCCCAGTTGAGTTCGACGGACTTGTTAAATTACCTATTATTAGCAGAATTCCTATTAGTGGAATGACAGTTCGCGAAGCAGAAACTTACCTTGAAGAGATGTATGGGCATTATTTTGTAGATCCTTTTGTATTAATACAAGTTACTAATCGCAAAGTGATGGTATTTATGAACTCTGGAACATCAGCCTCAATAATACAAATGCCTACAGAAAATCTTACACTTATTGAAGCGATAGCACAAGCTGGTGGTTTATCAGAAATAAGTAAATCTTATAAAATTAAACTGATAAGAGGTGATTTAACCGATAATCCAGAGGTCTTTTACTGGAATATCTCCAAACTTAGCGAACTTAAGAATACAAATATTTTTCTTGAAGCTAACGATATTATTTATGTTGACAGTAAACCCCAATATGTTTATAGAGTCTTGCGTGAAATTTCACCATATTTGACTTTAACAACAACAATTGTTACAATTTACGGTGTGTTTTTTACTTTAAATAAATAACAAATAAATGGAGCAAATTAAAATCCCAATATTAAATCAAAAGTTTGACCCCAGAACGTTTTTTACAATCTTAAAGAAAAAATTGTGGCTGATTTTTATTATTTTTATTATCTCTATATTAGTAGGATACGCATATTTTAGATATACAAGACCTGTTTTTAAAACTTCTACAATTTTACAAATAAAAAATGAAAATAAAACTAATCAGATGCTGGGTATTAACACAGGAATAATTGAAACAGACCTGGCTCCAGTAATCGAATTGGTTAGATCTAATGAGTTTCTTAAAACTGTAGTTGCAAGTTTACCCCTAGATGTAAGTTATTTTAGACAAGGAACTTTCTTATATACAGAATTGTATGGGAGCACTCCTTTTGAGGTTAATTATAAAATTAATAATACCGTTATTTTAGATCAAAAAATTGATATTGAATTTATTGATTATAAATGTCATCTATCATATAAAATCGGAAATCAGGATTATGAGTATCTTATTTCGCCAGAGGAATGGCAATCTATATTTGGAATGGAAATATTTGTGCATTTTCCTTCTAAAAAAGATATGGAATATGAACTTAATCCTGATAATAAATCTCAGTATTTTATTACTATAAATAATACAAAAACTGTACTTGATGATATTACAAACAACCTCAGTATTCAGGTCCTTAACGAAAATGCTGGAACAATTTTAATTACTTATAACGATTATAACTCACGAAAATCTGCCGAAATAACAAATGAAATTGCTGAGAAATTTATTGAGTTTGATGAAAATAAAAAGAAAGAGTCTGCAAAAAATATAATTAAGTACATAGATCAGCAAATGGATAATGTATTTGTTCAATTAAACGAAACTGAGCAAGATTTACACGATTTTAAACGATTAAATAATATTAGATCAAATAATCAAAGTCTTTTATTTAACCGAACAAGTATCTATACGACAAAAATGTCTGATTTAGAAACAAAGCTGTTTAATTTGGATTTTGAGATAATGACTTTAGAGAAAGTTGCAGAGAAATTAGAAAATGACCCAGAACTAAAAACTTATGAAATATTGGCAATGCTTTCAGGACAACAGTCTGAGCATTTTATATCGGGAATGATAAACTCCTTGCAGGAATTGATTAGTCGCCGCGAAATTCTTTTGTTCGATGTAACTGCAAACAATCATAAAATAGTAACTATTGACGATCAAATTGCCTCAAAAAAGAGTACAATAATTGAATTTATTGGATCTACAATACAGCGACTAAAAGCAGAAAACATAGAATATAATAAAAAAGTTAAAGAACTTGAAAATCAAGTATTTGTTGATTCTACTTACGACGAGATAGAGTATGCAAGGTTATTACGTCTGTATTCAATTAACGAGGATTTTTATTCACAGTTAATACGAACCAAGGCAGAAATGATGATTTCGGAAGCGGGTTATGTTAGTAATAATTTAATACTTGAGAAAGCAAGAATACCAAATACACCCGATTTTCCAATTCTTAGTAGAGTATTACTAATGGCTTTAATAATTGCCCTCGTTATCTCTGTTTTATTTGTATTACTTAAGTATTTATTCTTTAATAAAATTCTTTCGACTATTGATATTTCAGACTATACTAAAATCCCGGTTATAGGAGGTATCCCGTCAACTAAAACAAATATGAGTGTATCAGAGGTTATTGTGCATCAACGTCCAAAATCTATGATGGCAGAGGCTTTTAGAAATGTAAGAACAAATCTGGAGTTTTATCCCATCAAAGATAAATGCAGAATTATTACTGTATCATCAACTATTGCTGGCGAAGGTAAAACTTTTGTAGGATTAAATATTGCAGCAATTTATGCTATGACTGGTAAAAAAGTTATTGTGCTGGATTTTGACTTACGAAAACCTAGACTTGATAAGTGTTTTGATGTTGAAAACATAAAAGGTATTAGTACAATACTTATTGGTAAGAATAATTATAAAGAATGTTTACACCAAAGTAATTTGGATAATCTGGAGTTTATTACAAGTGGCCCTTTACCTCCAAATCCTGCCGAGATTATATTAAATGATAAACTTGATGAGCTTATTAAAGATATTCAAGAAGATTATGATGTTATAGTGATTGATACTCCACCTGTTGGTATTGTAACTGACGCACTTACAACTTATCAACTTGCCCATAATGCGATTTATGTGATGAGAGCAGGAGTGAGTCCAAAGTCTTTTATCGAAAATGTAAACTCATTTGTAGCCAGTAGTAAACTTAATAATATGTCCATAATTCTTAATGGCATTGAAAAAAGTACTGGTAGGTTTGGTTATGGATATAAAAGCGGGTATGGACATCAATATGGTTATGCATCTTATGGCTATGGATATGGATATCTTACAAAAATTCATAACTCCTATTATGAGGAGAGTTCTGAGAAGCAAAAAGGTATTATTAGAACGTTGATAGATAGATTAAAAAACAAAAAATAATGCAAATAAACATATTTATTACATTTGTAATTTCTTTATTACTGGGGCTTGGGTTAAATAATTTTTTTATCAAAAGACCACTTAAATTTTTAGTAAAAAAAGCAAATATTTCTGCTATTAGATTTAGTACACAATCAAAACCAATATTTGGAGGCGTGGGGTTTTATGTAATTTTTATTATTGTGGTAATTGCTGCTTTATTTATTTTACAAAACGAAATATATCAAACAAGTGAGTATATAAGCGTTATTCTGGTAGTTACTTTATCTTTTATAATGGGACTAGCTGATGATGTAATAAGTACCTCACCTTCATTTAAGTTTATTGTTCAGTTTTTATGTGCTTTTATTTTTATTTTTAATGGAATTTATATTCAGATATCTCCTTATGAATGGTATAACTATGTTATCACTGTACTCTGGGTTGTGGGGATTATGAACTCTATAAATATGCTTGACAATATGGATGCGGTTACTGCACTTACAAGTTTCTCAATTATTGGTGGTGCTGCCTTGTTTACTATTTTCTTTAATACAGAAATGTCTATTTTTATGAGTTTAATATTGGTTTCTACAAGTGCAGCTTTAATTAGCTTTATTTTTTATAATTGGCATCCTTCAAAAATGTATATGGGCGATAATGGTTCTCAATTCCTTGGTGCAATATTAGCTCTTGTTGGAATTGTATTTTATTGGAATGCTGTACCAATCGAAGATTTTCAATATGGATATAATTTAAAACAAATCATTATTGTCGCTTCTGCTTTTGTTGTCCCATTATGTGATACTACAACTGTTACAATAAATAGATTATTACGTAAACAATCGCCTTTTGTTGGAGGACGGGATCATACAACTCACCACCTTTTTTATTTAGGATTGTCAGTAAGAGGAGTAGGGATTGTTTTATTTACTATAAATGCTGTTGGTGTTGCACTTGCTCTTTATTTGATAAATGTAGGTGGAAGACTTAATTACAGCTACTTGTGGTATTTTGCAGCATATCCAATAATTGTTTTCTTGCTACTTTATATTAACACAAAAATTACTAAACAAAAATAATGAAGATTACTAAAAAAATTAAACTCCCTGCTTTGTTAATCGTGGGAATAGGTATTGGATTTGTGGTATCAAGTCTGTTTATTTTTTCAAATGACATACAAAATGAACCACTAATTGATAATAATAATGATTCTGTTATAATACCATATAATGTTTTTCAACCACATATCCCCAAAAAACTCGATTTTTGTGGTGAAAATGTTCCTTTGCAATATTTTGATGTGCGTGAAGCTTTAGATTATGAATTGATAATAAATACTTATAGGCACTCATCAACTATACTTTATATTAAGCGTGCTAATAGATATTTCCCTGAAATAGAACGGATATTAAAAGAGAACGGTATCCCCGATGATATGAAATATCTATGTGTTGCCGAAAGTGGTTTGGCAAATGTTGTAAGTCCTGCAAATGCCACTGGTTTTTGGCAATTTATGAGAAGTACAGCTATCGAAAAAGGAATGGAAGTAAATCGTTTTGTTGACGAAAGATATCATCCGCAAATATCAGCTATAGCTGCAACGGTATATCTTAAAGAGGCATATCAAAAATTTGGTAACTGGACACTTGCAGCTGCTTCTTACAATATGGGAATGAGCGGACTTAAAAAAAATATCGATCATCAACGGAGTAGTAACTATTGGGATCTAGCATTAAATAGTGAAACTGCCAGATATGTTTATAGAATTTTAGCATATAAATTGATCCTTTCTAATCCAGAAAAATATGGCTTTAATATTTTGGAGAAAGATAGATATCAAATGCTTAATACTGTTGAAATAAAGATTGACTCTACAATTACAGACCTTGTTCAGTTTGCTTATGATAACGGCACAAATTATAAAATGCTTAAATATTTTAACCCATGGCTAAGAGGAAATTCTCTGATTAATAATACAAAAAAGGAATACACAATTTTAATACCAGAAAAAGGTGTTAGGGATTGCGAAATTCCAATTATAAATGATTGATTTCTTAAATGGGAAAAAATAATAAAACAATAAGTGTTCGAGGAGCACGTGTTCATAATTTACAAAATATTAATGTAGATATTCCTCAACATCAACTAAGTGTAATTACTGGTTTAAGTGGTAGTGGAAAGTCTTCGCTGGCTTTTGATACTATTTATGCTGAGGGGCAAAGACGATATATGGAGACATTTTCGGCTTATGCTCGTCATTTTATTGGGAGTATGGAGCGTCCTGATGTTGATAGTATTACTGGTCTTAGTCCTGTTATTGCAATTGAGCAAAAAACAAGCGTTAAAAATCCTCGCTCAACAGTGGGCACAATTACAGAAATATATGATTATCTAAGACTATTGTATGCAAGAGCATCAACGGCTTTTTCGCATATCTCAGGTGAGAAAATGATTAAATACACCGATGAGCAAATAATTGATATAATAATTAATGATTTTGCCGATAAACCGGTTTATATTCTAGCTCCTTTAATTGATGGAAGAAAGGGACACTATAAGGAATTATTTGAGTCGTACCGTAAAAAAGGTTTTTTAAATGCACGTATTGACGGAGAAATGCGTGAAATTGTTTATAATCTTAAATTAGACAGGTATAAAACACATTTTATCGAGTTGGTAGTTGATAAAATAATTGTAAAAGCTGAGGATAAACAGCGTCTTAAAAAATCTATTGATTTAGCCATGAGTTTTGGTAAAGGGATAATTATGATACTTGAAAAGGATAGTGATAAACCACGATTTTTTAGTAAATTCCTTATGTGTCCAACAAGTGGAATATCATACAAAGAACCAGCTCCATACACATTTTCGTTTAATTCGCCGCATGGTGCATGTTCCAAATGTAATGGACTGGGAGTAATTGCAGATATAGATATATCGAAAATAATTACCGATGCCTCACTTTCTGTTTATGAGGGTGGTATTAGTTATATTGGTAAGTATAAAAACACTATTATTTTTTGGACACTTGAAGCTGTTGCCGAAAAAATGGGGTTTTCACTTAAAACGCCATTAAATAAATTGAGTGAAGAGGCTTTAGATACTTTGCTTTATGGTTGTAGTGAGAGCTTAAGACTTAAAAATACTCCTTTGGGTGTATCCTCTAATTATATTGTAAGTTATGAAGGGGTTGTTAATCAAATAAAAGCAAAACAAGACGAAGACCAGAGGTATTCGCATTCAAAAAAAGCTTCTCTTAAATTTAACAAGTTTATTACTTGTCCTAAATGTAATGGTGCAAGATTGAATAAAGAAGCTCTTCATTTCCGTTTTGCTGGTAAAACTATTTATGAGCTTTCGGTAATGGATATTCGGCAATTATACAATTTTCTTGAGATTTGTGATTACGAACTTTCCGAAAGAGATAGTATTATTGCTACCGAAGTTATTAAAGAGGTACGTAGTCGTTTAAGGTTTTTGTTAGATGTTGGTCTTGATTATCTTAGTCTTAACCGCCCCGCTAAAAGTTTATCGGGAGGAGAGTCGCAACGGATTCGACTTGCTACTCAAATAGGTTCGAGACTTGTAAATGTTTTATATATTCTTGATGAACCAAGTATAGGGCTGCATCAACGCGATAATAATAAATTAATAAATTCTCTTAAAGAACTTCGGGATCGTGGAAATACTGTGATTGTTGTAGAGCACGATAAAGATATGATTGTAAAAGCTGATTACGTTGTGGATATTGGTCCTGGAGCGGGTAGGCGAGGAGGAAAGCTTGTTTTTGCTGGAACTCCAGAGCAAATGATGTTGTATGATACTATTACATGCGAGTACATTAATGGCTCAAAAGAAATAGAAACGCCTAAACTAAGACGCAAAATCACAAATAAAGAAATTATTATTAAGGGAGCACGAGGTAATAATTTGAAAAATATTGATGTTACGATTCCTCTTGGAATATTAGTTTGTATGACTGGAGTTTCTGGATCTGGAAAATCGACATTGCTTAACGAAACTTTGGTTCCAGTGCTTGCAAGACATTTTTATAATGCCAATAGTTTTCCGTTAGATCACGATACTGTAATGGGGCTTGAACATATAGATAAATTTATCGAAGTAAATCAATCTCCTATTGGTAAAACGCCAAGATCAAATCCTGCAACATACACGGGAATTTTCACCGATATTCGTGATTTATTTGCAAATATCCCAGAATCAATGATTAGAGGTTATAAACCTGGACGTTTTTCTTTTAATGTCTCGGGTGGTAGATGCGAAACATGTAAAGGTGCTGGATTAAGAACAATAGAAATGAATTTTTTGCCAGATGTGTATGTTAAATGCGAAACATGTGGTGGTAAAAGATATAATCGAGAGACCTTAGAAGTTAGATTTAAAGGTAAGTCGATTGCTGATGTTCTTAATATGACTATTAATGCTGCGGTTGAGTTTTTTGAAAATATTCCAAATTTATATAAAAAATTAATAGTTCTGCAACAAGTTGGTTTGGGGTATATTAGTCTGGGACAATCATCCACTACTTTGTCGGGCGGTGAGGCTCAAAGGGTTAAACTTGCTACTGAGTTAATGAAACGCGAAACAGGAAATACATTATATATTTTAGATGAGCCAACAACTGGTTTGCATTTTGAAGATATTCGAATATTATTGGGGGTAATAAATGCACTTATAGATCGTGGAAATAGTATGATTATTATAGAGCATAATATGGATATAATTAAGTCTGCTGATTTTGTAATTGACCTTGGACCCGAAGGGGGAGAGAGAGGTGGACAAGTTATCGCAGTAGGAACACCCGAAGATATTGCAAGAAACAAAAATAATTTTACTGCTGGCTTTTTGAAGGATGAATTATAATAAGTTTGGTCTGATTTATAATAATTTTACCCTTGTATCTACTCATGTTGCATCGCACTAAAATTTATAAAGTGTGTTTATATATGTTTTAGTGTAATATGCTTTAATAATTTACATTCTAATACATTAGCTACTCTACCTGCAATTGTGCGTCTTATTTCGAGATCAACTGGTACATTTGGATCTTGATGGGCTTCGTTTATCTTAGTACCCACGATGATATCAATATGGTCACTTTGCATCATGTGTTTTACAATTTGGTCAGCAGGTCCTTTGCCAGGAGTATAATCGTGTGTCATAGTAGTAAGGATTTTCCAAACTTTATTTAGAGTAAGTATGCCTTCGGTAACTAAGTCTATGCCTTCCATGTGCGAAATCGGCGGAAGTTCAGGGTCTAGAAAGTCTAAAGAATCTGTAACTTTTAGTTTTAGTTCTCTTGCAATAAGATCAGTTGTTGAGCCTCCCGAAATGATTTTTTTCCCTTTATAGTTTTTAACAATTTGTGCTAGTTCTTTATCGCTAGACTTGTCTATTGGAGGACCTGTAACTAACAATAGTTTTCGCGGCTCTCTAAAATATATTGAAGCACATGAAGTATCGTCTTTGGATCTGTATATGTCGTTGGCAACAGCCTTGTTAACGACTTTTTCTGCTAGTTTTCCAGCCGATATATCTTTATTGTTTTTTAGTAATCCTAGAATATACTCTTCAATATTAGGATTTTCCCATCCAAACGGATATTTTTTTGTTCCCATACCTGATTGTGCAACTCCGTCGCTATAAAAAACAATGCGATCGTTTAGTCGTGGATAAAAACTCGTAAAAGTTAGTTTTTTACCTTTATGTTCTGGAGTACTCATCTCGATAACTTCTCTTGTGAGCTTTAATACTTGATTATTGCGAAAGACTAAAGCTGGAGGATTGTCATATTCTAGTAAATGTACTCTTCCGTCAATTTCAAGATCAGCAACAGTAAAAGTCGAGTACGAAATGCGTCTTTCGCTGCAAACCGGTAAGGTATTCATAATTATTTCAGCAATCCTTTCGGGTTTTCGATGCTCGGTGGTAAAATTTAGTGCCATTGTAGAAGTAAGCGTTGCCAAGACATTCGCCTTAACACCATGTCCCATTCCGTCGCTTAAAACTGCAATAATTCGTTTATCTTCTTTTATTCTACGTCTTAAAAAAACATCGCCACAAATTTTCTCATTTTCATGATTTATTTGTTTTACTTCTATTTCTATGTATAGATTCTCAGGCATATTTATTTTTCTTCCTCATTTTTATTGCTGTCATACGAATGAATAATACTATTTAGCATTCTTTCTGTCTCAGAGGCTCCTTCGCCAAGTAAAAAACCAATTTTTTGAACCATTCCTAGATTTTTCTCAATAACGTCGGTGATACGAGTTATTACCTCAT
>JAQUBO010000067.1 GCA_028686735.1 Bacteroidales bacterium | reverse complement strand
TGGTTGATATTATTGTTAATGCAAACTGTGATTATGTTTTTTGCTGGATTTGGAAAAACAGAGAAGTCCGAAGTGTTTTCCTGTATAATGTTATTTCCTTTATTGACAGTTATTGTTATGTGGTCTTCTTTGTAACAAACCGGTTCTCTGTCAGAATATATCCCAGTTGTTCCAACAGTATCGAAAACCATTACAGAAATTTCATGAACTCCTACACCAAGTTCAGAACCACAGATATTTAATTCAGGTTCAGTTGTATTGTCGCTCCATAAGTAGGTGTGGAAATTTGTACCCTGATTTGCATTTAAAGTAATCTCCTCATCTGTTGTAATTGTTCTATTACCTCCTAAATCAAGTGATGTTTGGTTGCAAAGTGTATATGTAACACTTCCACCATTTCGCGGATTTCCTGGTGCAGTAGTTTCAAAAACCACACGAATCCAGGCATTGGCATATACATCAATTTTCCTAATTCCTGCAATATCGTTTGGTACACCATCAACTACTATACAGTATTTTTCACCCGCATACAAGTAATCATCAGTGTTTCCCGAATTTGTTTCCCAGTTTAATCCAATCGGAATATTTCTCATTTCTATGAGCTGTATCTTTGTTATTGTAAAATTTAAAAAACCCCAGGTTGTTGCTTTTTTTGGTGCAATAATAGTTAATACGGTGTTGTAATATTCGCCATTAAAGGCAACTGGGAGACTATTCGGATGCCTTACACCTACTCCTTCTGGGTCACATACTTCTGCATTGGGAGTGCAAATCGAGTTTTGTGCTAAAACGTTTGCGGTAAATAAGTAAAAAAATGCTAAAACAAATAAAAAGATTTTTTTTCGCTTCATAACAATTGAATTATCATATACAAAAATAGCTTTTTTTTTAACTTAATGAAAATATGTTCTTTTTAATTTCTTTTGCATATATTAAGGGTTTGTCAAATAATAAAGCATGCAGAATTCACGAAGGTATTTTGTTGTTTATCAAAACGCAAAATTCAGCTAATAGCTTGCTCACTTCGTTACCTCGATAAAAACTCAGTTCGACAGGCTCACTGCATCGCAGTGCAGCACTTTGCTAATTTTGAACCCTAAGTATTGGTATTTAAAGAATATTTTATGTCTAGTGATTGGTTAATTTTAAACAAAACATTACAATTGTCTTTCAAATATTGTTAAAATTGTATCTTTACATCTTGAATAAAAAATAGATATGCAAAAAAAAGCAGCACAAACACCTTTGATGAAACAATATTATGCAATTAAGGCTAAACACGCTGATGCAATCTTGTTATTTAGAATAGGTGACTTTTATGAGACATTTGAAGATGATGCCGTTAAAACTAGTTCGATACTTGGAATAACTTTAACAAAAAGAGCTAATGGAGCAGCATCATATATCGATCTTGCAGGATTTCCTCATCATTCCTTGGATACTTATCTTCCGAAATTAGTTCGTGCAGGAGAACGAGTAGCTATATGCGAACAACTCGAAGATCCTAAAATGACGAAAAAAATTGTTAAAAGAGGAATTACCGAGCTTGTTACACCGGGTATATCAATGAATGATAATGTGCTTGAGCAAAAAGAAAATAATTTTTTAGCAAGTATATTTTTTGATAAACAAACTTACGGAATCGCTTTCCTCGATATTTCAACTGGTGAGTTCTTGCTTAGTGAAGGAAATGTCGAGTATATTGGTAAACTTTTGCAAAGTTTTAAACCAAAAGAAATCATCTATGAAAAATCAAAAAAGAAAATTTTCTTTGAAACCTTTTCGGATATTAAAATAAGTTTTGGATTAGATGATTGGGTATTTACTCAAAATAATGCTGTTGATAAATTAACAGATCATTTTAAAACTAAAAGCCTTAAAGGTTTTGGTGTAGAGCAAATGAAGGCTGGTGTAATTGCAGCAGGTGCAATATTAGATTATTTGGATTTTACTCAACATAATAATCGCAATCATATTAAAATGCTTGCCCGTATCGATCAAAACACTTATGTATGGTTAGATAAGTTTACAATTAAAAATTTAGAGATATTTTATTCATATAACGAAGGGGGAAAAAGCCTTATCAACATAATTGATAATACTTTATCACCAATGGGGGGCAGAATGTTAAAAAGATGGGTCGGTTTGCCCCTTAAAGATATTGCACAGATACAAGAACGACACAATGTTGTTGAGTATATTATTCAAAATGATGACTTTAGAGAAAAATTGCATAAGCAGATTTGTAGTATTAGCGATATTGAAAGATTAGCCTCCAAAGTCGCTACTATTAGGATTAATCCTAGAGAAATATTGAATTTGAAAAATTCTTTAGATGCTATTATTCCAATTATTGATGAGTGTAAAGCTATTGATAATACGATTATACAAGAAATTGGAGAACAACTGTATCCATGTGACGAAATTCGTGAAAAAATCCAAAAGGAAATTAATCCAGAGTGCCCCACACTTTTAAATAAAGGAAATGTTATAGCTAGTGGTGTTAGTAAAGAACTTGATGAGTTAAGAGATATTGCTTGGGGAGGAAAGCAGTATTTAGAAAATCTTGCGAAATCAGAAAGTGAACGAACCGGAATAAGTTCACTAAAAATTAGTTATAATAATGTGTTTGGATATTATTTTGAAGTTAGAAATACTCATAAAGATAAAGTGCCCCCCGAATGGACGCGTAAACAAACTTTAGTGGCAGCCGAAAGATATATTAACGAGGAATTAAAAGAATACGAAGAAAAAATCCTTGGAGCCGAAGAAAAAATGCAAAGCATCGAAAATCGCATATTTAACAATCTTGTGATGACTATTTCTGATTTTATAGGTGCAATACAATCTAATGCCAATATTATCGCTAAACTCGATTGCCTTTTATCTTTTGCCTCAACAGCAATTGATAGTAAATATTGCAGACCTAATCTTAACGAATCAGATGTTATTGATATAAAAGATGGAAGACATCCTGTTATTGAAAAACAACTCGCCTTTGGTGAGGAATATATTGCTAATAATGTTTATCTCGATGATAAAACGCAACAAATAATGATGATTACTGGTCCTAATATGTCGGGTAAGTCTGCGTTATTACGGCAAACAGCTCTAATATGTATTATGGCTCAAATTGGCTGTTATGTGCCAGCACGAAAAGCAGATTTAGGAATAATTGATAAAGTTTTTACGCGTGTGGGAGCATCTGATAATATTTCCTTAGGTGAATCAACTTTTATGGTCGAAATGCTTGAAGCTGCAAGTATCATGAATAATATTTCACAAAAAAGTCTTATCCTACTTGACGAATTAGGACGAGGAACTAGTACTTATGACGGAATATCTATTGCATGGGCAATTGCAGAGTATATACATGAACACCCTAAAGCTAAAGCAAAAACTCTGTTTGCAACGCATTATCACGAAATGAACGAAATGGAAAAATCGTTTAAACGTATTAGAAATTATAACGTTACTGTAAAGGAAACAAAAGATAAAGTCATATTTTTACGCAAAATACAACCTGGCGGAAGCGAACATAGTTTTGGAATACACGTTGCTCAAATGGCAGGAATGCCAAAATCTATTGTCTATAGAGCAAAAAAAATATTAGAACAACTCGAAGGAGAAGCTAAGGATATTATTGCAAATGAAACTGGAAACCTTACAAAACCAATCGGAGATATTGCAAAAAAACGAGAAGGATACCAACTTAGCTTCTTTCAATTAGACGATCCTGTACTTTCTCAAATTCGTAAAGAAATTGACGGAATAGATATTGATAGCCTAACACCACTAGAAGCCTTGAATAAATTAAACGAAATAAAAAAATTGAGCGGTAGTAAATAAACTTAGAAGTTTTTGAGCCAGACTTTCTGCTCGTTCGGATTCCCGCCATTTGGCTTATAGGCCAGTCGGGACGCAACTTAGGCAGGTCAAGGGTGGGGTGTCGCATCCCCACTTAAGCCTACAAGACGCGACTTAGGCAGGTCAAGGGTGGGGTGTCGCATCCCCACTTAAGCCTACAAGACGCGACTTAGGCAGGTCAAGGGTGGGGTGTCGCATCCCGACTTAAGCCCTAACTCTTCACTAATTTAGGTAATAGGTTAAAAAAAGTGTTGATATTATTTGGATGTAATGTTTTTTTTTGTAATTTTGCTATTGTCTAATTACGTAATATATTAAATTATGGTAAAGCATCCAGAATGGGCATTAAAGCACAAGAAAAAAGGAACAGAACTGCGTCTAATCAATGGTACGTATTATTTGTATAGTATTACAAGTAAATGGATTCCGGAAAAAAACCGTTCCAAAAAAATCACATTGGGATTATTAGGGAAAATTACACAAGAAAGTGGATTTGTTGAGTCCGATAAGCATAAATTGAAAAAAGCTCAGGATTTTTCCGATAATATTTCCGTGAAAGAATACGGGCTTAGTTCATTTATTGAAATTTATCTGCATGAATATATCGATTTGTTAAAAAAATATTTTCCTGAATATTGGAAATTCATAATAGCTTCCGCTTACGCTCGTTTTGCTTTCCAAAGTCCGTTAAAAAACTACCAATATCATTTTTCGAAAAGTTTTCTGTCTGAAAAATACACTCAAATTGGCCTTTCTAGTAGTATGATTGCAAAAAAAATGAGAGAAATAGGTCGTAACAGACAGCAAATACTTAGTTTTTTTGAAGAATTTAAAGTTGGGAATGATAATATTCTTTTTGATGGGACAGATTTATTTAGTAACTCAAAAAAGATGCGTTTTCCAATAAAAAGTAAAACCAAGAAAGG
The DNA here is from genome assembly GCA_028686735.1 of Bacteroidales bacterium. Taxonomy (GTDB): domain Bacteria; phylum Bacteroidota; class Bacteroidia; order Bacteroidales; family ML635J-15; genus Bact-19. The sequence continues at coordinate 13,240 of JAQUBO010000067.1, read as the reverse complement.
AACTTTTGATAATATAATAAATCTGATGTTCGTCTTTTCAGAGAAGTTAAAACAACCTGTCTATTATAGAATAATGTCGGGAAACATAAAGGACGTCAGTTCTTTTAAACTTTGTTTAGATGAATCTGGAATATCAGATGCAATTGTAATTGCAGATAAAGGATTTTATTCAGAGTCTAACATTGAAAAATTAGACAAAGAACAATTAAACTATATCATCCCTCTACGTAGAAATAGTGCTTTGATAGATTACAGTCCAATAGAAAGTGGTAATTTTAAAGAATTTAACGGATATTTTATGTATCAAAAGAAAATAATATGGTACTATCAAAAAAATCAAAATGGGAAAAGAATAATTGTTTATAAAAATGAAGTATTGAAAAACGAAGAAATAAACGATTATTTAAGCCGATGTGAAACATTACCTGAAAAATATGATACAAAAACATTTTACGAAAAACAGTACCTATTTGGAACCATAGCTTTCATTTCTAATTTAGATGCGAATCAAACCCCAGAGGCCATTTATATATCATATAAAAGTAGGAATCAAATAGAGGTAATGATTGATGTTTTTAAAAACATTTTCAATGCAGACAGGACACACATGCAAGATGATGATGCAATTGAAGGATGGATGTTTATTAATTTTCTAATAATGCACTGGTACTATAAAATCATACATCAATTAAAAGAACAAAATCTTAACAACAAATATTCTCCAAAAGATATTATTAATTTTTTAATCGATATCAAAAAAGTAAAAATTAACGGAAAATGGTATGATGATAATATTACTAAAAAGAATAAAGCTCTTTTTGATAAACTCAATTTTCCTATTACGTAAAAAAGTGAAGAGTTAGGGCTTAAGCCTATAAGACGCAACTTAGGCAGGTCAAGGGTGGGGTGTCGCATCCCGACTTAAGCCTAAAAAGACAGTTTAATCAAATCCGAACGAGCGACAGAAATCGGACATTATGGACAAGACACTAACTAAAATCTCCAGGTATAATATGTGTTGAGAAAGATTTTAACTCTTTATTAAGTTCCTTCGATTGATTATTGCTTAAATAATTTAGCATTTTGTGAAAATCATTACCATGGTTTTTATGTTTAATATGACACATTTCATGTAAAATAATGTAGTCAATTAAGTGGTCGGGTAATAATAAAAGCCTGCACGAAAGCCTTATGTCATTTTTTGAATTACATACACCCCAATTCGTAGAGGCAGTGCCTACAGACAATTTACGTGCAAAAATATTATGCCTATTGCTTAATAATTTATAGCGAATAGGTAAATAAACTCGTGCCTCATTAACTAATAACTTTAAAATGCATTTTTTTATGAAGTTTTGAATGTCTTGATCTTCAAAGTCTATTTTTGCAGAATTATATTTGAATAATAATGTGTTTTCTGAAATATGAGCTCTAATTAACGAATTAGCATCATATTCAAATTTTACCTCAGAAGCTCTTGTTTTAAAAATAGAATCTGGAGTAAATATTTTTGTCTTTTCGTGTTTAGATAAGAGTTTTGTTTTTTCTTTTATCCACTCTATGTTTGTGTGTACAAACTTTTCTGCTTCTGTATAAGATGACCGATAGGGAATGGTAACTAATATTCCTTTTTCTGGATGAATACGTATTTTTAAATTTTTTGCATTAGATTTTTTACTTACAAGCACTAATCCAACACCTTGTACAGAAAGTAATTTACGCATTGTTTTTTGATAACTGACTTAATTTTTCAAGGCTTGAATTTGCGGCCTCCAAAAAGTCATTGACAATTTTGTCGTATTTTTGTTTTACTTCTTTTGACTTTATGCCTGATGTTGGTTTGTTTATTTCGCTAAAAGCACTATCTCTATGGATAAGTATTTCGTTAATTATTTCTCCAACAGGTGTATGGTCTTTGTCTGTGTTTACTTCTACATATATTAAACAATCTGATATAACTACATCTGTTAACCAATTAAGGTCTTTCTTTAAGTCTCTTCTATTTGCCATAATTTTTTTTTACAAAAGTAAGTTATTATTTCTTAATCTCTATGATTTTTTGTAATATTATATTGTGTAGCTTATAATATCTATTATTACTTGCAATGAGAAATAATGCCGTTCGCAAGATTTAGATTTGTATGGTCATAAAGAGGCTGCTACTTATAGCTCAAAATAACAAATCAGAATATATTTATGTTATTTTGTTTTCAAAAACTATTTTTGTTAAGTTTGTAGCTTACTTTAATTAAATTTAAAATTATGAAAAGAAATTTGTTTTTTATTTTAGCCTCGTCATTACTGTTTTTTGCTTGTACCCCAAAAGAAACATCTAAAACAGCACAAGACTATCATTCAAATCTTATTGAGATACAAACTAATGTGGATGAGGCTCTGGTTGAGTTAATAGATATGATTGATTATGAAGAGGAAGCAGAGATACTAATTGCACAAAAAAACGCAGATGCTGTATTAATTGATGCTATTGATAAAATTAATGAGCTTGATAAGTTTGACAATAATGAAGAGTATAAAAATGAAATGCTTAAACTTTTATCTATGTACGAAGATATATTGGAAAACGAAATCGCAGAAATAATTGATTATACAATATATTTTGATGACTTTACTGATGAGGAGTGGGAGCATTATTACTCACTAAACGAAAGTATGTTGGATAAATATGAAAAAGCTCATGATGAGTTTGCTAAGTATCAAAATGATTTTGCAGAAAAATGGGATTTCTCTATTGAATAAAATGCGTTAAGCTTAGAGAAATTAAAAGACTGGCTGGAATCAAATATGCGAGAAGTTCGATTGCTTTATTGTAACAAAGTATATCTTGTTCTACACTCTATTCAATAAAGAGTTTTAACCGATCTCCTACCTGTAATACATAAGTATTTGAGAGTTGATTCCATTTGTATATTTCGGAAATTGAGCAATTATATCGTAATGCTAATCGAAAAAAATTATCCCCCGAAACAACATCATGATATACAACATTATTACGATCTTTTCGCACTACCTGATAATCGTTGCTTATAGAATCTGCCATTGTGCTATCTTTGGCTTGTGCCGCATATATGAGCTCGCTCTTGTCTAAAAATAATTGTGTAAGTTCATGAGGAAGCACCAGCGGATGATGTTGTCCATCAGCTGGTATATATGAGTAAAGATACACTGGGTTAAGAGCTTTTAAGTCTTTAAGATTATAGTTAACTGTTTGTGAAATTTGAGCCATTCGTAAGGGACCTAATACTTTTATAGTATCGGTTTTATATGCTTCGATAAACTCTTGCTCAGGGAAAATATTATGCTCTGCATGATACTCCATAAGATAATTCATAGCAATAAAAGCTGGAACATAATTTTGCATTTCTTTACTTAAATATGGTCGTAATTCCCAATAATTTGTTTTGCCACCACTACGAGCTATCGCTTTTTTTACAGTCCCTGGCCCTCCATTGTATGCGGCAAGGGCAAGTTGCCAATCACCAAATGTGTTAAATAAATATTTTAAATATCTGCATGCTGCATCTGTGGATTTGTAAACATCGCGTCGCTCATCGATATATGAGGTAAGCTCGAGATCGAATAAATCTGCAGTAGGTTTCATAAATTGCCATAATCCAACAGCACCAGACCTTGATATTGCGTTTGGGTCTAAGGCCGACTCAACAGAAGCAAGGTGTTTCAACTCTAATGGTAAACCATATTTACTTAGATATTCCTCAAATATTGGGAAGTAATACATCGATTTGCTCATCACAAGCTCAAGCTTGTCACGATTACGTAAACCGTAAGCATCTATGTAAACTTGAACATATTTATTGTAGTTTAATCTTATTGGACTAAGCTCATTAAGGTAGTTTATCCTCTGTTCGTAAATATATGATGGATAAACTGGAGAACCTATCTTTAATATACTATCATGTACAATAGCCTTGTTTGCCCACCATATATTTGCAGAATCATACAAGTTGTTAAGTGAATTGTCAATTGTTGCATAAATATTCGAATGTTTGGTTGTATGATTTATTTGCATAGATGATATTACCTTGTCCCCATCTTCATTACAAAATAACGAAAGGAAAATAAAGAATTGAAAGATTAAAAATAGAACAATTTTACCCATAAAATCTGTTTTTGCAATGCAAATATCGGTAATAAAAGAATAAAACTTTTGTTTCAGTTATAAATTTCTTAACTATCAATTGTTAATTTATAATTAATTATTGTATGGTTATGTGGTAAAAGTATATTATTTTTACAAAACTAAACAAAAATATTATTTGTTTTATGAAGAAAAAAGTTTTACTTATTTCCAGCATAGTTGTAGCTTTGGTGCTTATTGTGTTTGCAGTTGTGTATGTGTTCGATGCTAATAAAAATATTAAATCAGAACCTATTTCTGCTATTCCTCTTAAAGTTGCAATGATAATTGAACTGAACTATCCCGCAGATTTTATTGATTTGGTAAAAACGGATAAGGGACTTATTGCGAATTTCTCTAATTTAATGCAGTTAAACATTAATAATTCTATTCTGCATTATATAGATAGTTTGAAGATTATTAATTTTAAAACCGAACCAGACGAAAAGTTTAAACTAACATGGTCTTTTCATCCCGAAGGAGCAAACCCTTTTTGTCAATTGCTTGTAGTACAATCTAATACTGATGAGAAAGACAATAAAATGTTAGCTAAATATAATAGTAAATTGGAGACTATTGGCAAAATTACCGAAAGGGAATATAATAATACTAATTTGTATGAATTTAAAAGTACAGATAGCTTGCCTAACTTGTATTATTATGTAAAAAACGGATTGTATATTGCAAGTTTTTCACAGCGATTAATCGAAAAATCTGTTGATAGGTTATTGAGTGAGAAATCTTTGTGCGATACAGATACAAGCTTTAATTCTATTTATGAAACTGCTGGAAAAAAAGAGCTCTCTAATTTTTATGTTAATATGAATTTGTTTGCAAATGTTTTTGACAATAAGTTTGATAAAAACAAAACTAAGCTATCAAAATATCTTTATAATTTCTCATCATGGATAGAGTTAGATTTTAATTCAGATATTACAGGTGTTAAACTTAATGGTTTTTCGCAGGCTTGCGACTCTATAATAGGATTTACCAATGTTATACAAACGCAAGAACCAACAAAATTAAGAGTCGTTGAAGCTTTACCTGATAATACCGCCTTTTATGTGTCCTTAGCTTTTACTAATCCTGAGGCTTTTCAAGATAATCTAATAGAGTATTTGGACCAAATTGAACTAAAGCAGGATTATATGGATAAGCATAGCGAAATAAAAGCGAAAATAGGATTAGATATTAACTCTGTTTTTTATCCTTTAGTTGAAAATGAAGTATGCTTTGCAGTAACAGATAATGGAAATGCTGACATATTTAAAAATTCATATCTTATAATTAATTTACAGTCTCAATCGGCGGCCGAACTGCAATTGCAAGGAATTTTTAATACAATTAAAACAAACACCGGACATTCAGATAATATACTCAAAGATAAACTGCGAATTGACGATAAAACATTATTAGATGTTTACATATTACCATTTGAAGGATTGCCCGAAATGCTTTTTGGCTCATATTTTAATAAATGCTCTGGGAAATATATTGCTTGTGTGAATAATTTTATGATTTTTGCAAACTCTAAAAATTCTTTATTTAAAATAGTTTATGATATTCTACTAAATAAAACTCTTAATACTAGTATCGAACATAAGCTTTTTCTTGATAATTTCTCCGAAAACTCAAATATGTTCCTGTTTTTTTCAATGATAAATGGGTATGAATTATTTAAGAATATATTTAATGAAAAATACTCAACAGTTTTTGATGAACATCAAGATTTAATATATGGTTTTGGAAACGTGGGATATCAAATTAGTAAAAGTAACAATATGTTATATAATAATCTTGTGCTTAAGCAATCTAGATATGTAGTAGATAAACCTAAAACCGTTTGGGAAAGTCGCCTTGATACAATTGTTGCTACCAAACCAGCTCTTGTCATAAATCACGATAATAACTCAAAAGAAATTCTTGTACAAGATCATAAAAATAATTTGTATTTACTAAGTAATAGTGGCAGAGAAATATGGAGGATAAAACTCCCTGAACAAATTACAAGCGATATCTATCAAATAGACCGATACAATAATGGGCGATTACAATACTTATTTTCAACAAAAAGTAAAATTCATCTTATAGATAGATTAGGTAATTATGTGGAGAAGTATCCAGTAAAACTTAGAGCGACTGCTACTGCACCAATGACGTTAATGGATTACAATAATGATAAAAATTATCGTATAATTATTCCATGTAGTGATAATAATGTGTACCTGTATGACAAAGAAGGAAATATTGTTAAAGGATGGGAGTTTGGAATTACAGAGAATTCTGTAAAAACACCAGTGTTCCACCAAAATGTATCAGGAGAAGATTTTATAGTATTTCACGACAAATTTAAAGCCTATTTTGTAAATCGAAAAGGAGAAACTAAAAACGAGTATTTAACAAAATTTACATTCTCCCAAAATAATAGTATTTATTATGATAATACATATATTGACCCGCGATTTGTTACAACTGATAATAATGGCGTTGTGAGGTTTTTCTATCTTGACGGCAGACAAGATTCTTTAGAACTTGGAGAATATTCAGAAACTCACTTCTTTGCATTAAAGGATGTAAATACTGATGGTAGCATGGATTATGTGTTTCTTGATGATAAAAAACTAGAAGTGTATAATAGACAAAAAAAATTGATGCTAACATATCTTTTTGATGCAAAAGTAGATGCTGCACCCGTTTTTTATAATTTTCCAGGCAACCAAATTAAAATAGGAGTCGTCTCTTCTTGTGTTAGTAAAATATATTTAATAAATAGTAATGGCTCTTTATTTAACGGCTTCCCACTGTTTGGGTTAACACCTTTTAGTATAGGATACTTAAGCTCTGAAGCTAATAAATTTAATCTTATTGTTGGTGGTCAGGAAAATTTACTTTATAATTACACCGTAAACGAAGAATAATTGTTATGAAAAAAGAAATTAAATACGTATTGATAGCATTAATTGTGGTGATATCAGTTTTTTCGTGTGTGAAAGATAACTTTAATTTTGATAAATGGGACAAAGAGGTGGAGTATGATGCTAGTTTTGCAGCCCCAGTTGCTTGGGGGGATCTTGCCTTTACTGATGCACTACAAATGTACGACTCCACAGGTTTGTTAATCGAAAATGATGAAGGCTATGCTTCGTTACAATATTTAGCCAATGTCTCATCAAATAAAGTTAATGAAATAATTTATCTAAATAATCAAAATATTAATGGAACTGTAACGAGTCCAGATTTTAACTTCTCAAGTTTTAATGGTACTGGCGATAGCGTTAGTTATGCTTATACAGATTTTTTGCCGTTTTCTATGTTTAATGCTGAAGCAGAAATTGATAGTCTCGTACTTAAAACTGGTATTATGGATATTGCTACAAACTCAACGTTTTTACATTCGGCAAGACTATATGTGGAGTTTCCAAGCGTTACAAAAAATGGAACTCCATTCTCAGCAAGCTTTACTTTTGTTCCTGGAGGAGGAAACTCTGTGAGCCTTAATAATAACTTTACAGGATATTCTGTGGACATGACGCAAACTCCAGCTAATTTTAACGAAATCCCTGTTGAGATACGATTAACACTATACTGGTCGGGGACAGCAGATAATAGTGGGACCTTGTCTTTTGATGTAAACATGAAAGAAATGCAGTATAAAATTATGCATGGTTATTTTGGTGAAAATACCTTATTCTTTGAAAGCGATACAATAGATATCTCTTTATTTAAAAGTGATGATTGGGAAATAGAATCATATTTGTTTATGGATCCAAAATTTAAAATATATTATTGGAACTCTTATGGCGTACCATCGCAATTCTATTTTGACCACCTGGTAGCTAATTCGGAGTTACAGGGCGATATGAATATTTTGGACGATGCAAACAACTTACCAATTGGGCAAACAAATCCCTATGATGTAAATTATGCAACTGTAGTTGGCCAAAGAATGCTCGATTCGTTAAAAGTTAATAAAGAAAATTCAAATATTGATGATGTTGTTAATGCCAGACCTAAATGGATACAGTTTAAAGCAAGGGCTACAACCAACCCTGCGGGCTTAGATCATCATAATTTCGTTATTGACGATTCCCAGATTGAAGTAGAGGTAATTATGGAACTTCCCTTATGGGGATATATAAATAAATGGCATTTAAGAGATACTGCTAAAGTTGATCTGTCAGATATTCAAAATGAGTATAATCCAGTGAAACGCCTTTTGGTTAGAATTGATATACAAAATGGTTTCCCAATAGAGGCTTTAGGACAAATATATTTTACGGATGATAATTATCAAATACTTGACTCATTGTTTTATACTTTCGATGAAAAATTGCTTACTGCTGCACAAGTTGATGCTAGTGGAAGAGTACTTGATTTTAGCCGAAAAATTACTAAAATTGAATATGTAGGTGAAAGGCTTGAAAAGTTAGAAACATGTAAATATGTTGTTTATACAGCACAGGCTAGTTCAACCAATGCTGCATCAGGAACAGTTGTTAAAATATATAACGATTATAGAGTGAAATTTGATGTTGGCTTTGAAGTTGACCTCGGACTTGAAGGTAATATAGATTCAATTTCAAATGAATTTTAATCTTAAAACAATGGAAATGAAAAAATATATATTATTATTAGTTTTTGCTGGAGTCTTTATTAGTGCAAATGCACAACAAGCTCTTACAATGTATAACATGGACAGAGTGTTGCAAAGCCAGTTTATTAATCCAGCTATTGATGTTCAGTATAAGTTTCATATCGGAGGACTGTTCGTTCCCATTGCAGGACAATTACCGCCTCCTATTTATTTTAATTATGGTAATAACTCTTTTTACTATAATCATTTAATTCACATGGGGAAAAATGATAAAGCCGACAATCTGGTTTTGGATATTCCTTTGTTTATGGACAAACTTAAAAAAACTACACATATGAGATTTGATACGCAAATCGAACTGATAAATGTAGGAATTAAATTAGAAAACATGTTTCTTACTGTTGCTATAACAGAAAAAATTAACTATGGATTGTCTTTACCTTATGATATCTTTGAGTTTACTTTAAATGGAAACATGCCATATATGCAAGAAAATAAACCTCACGATTTTAGTGGTTTTGGAGTTAATCTTACGCATTATAGAGAATTGGCTGTTGGTGGGTCAATGCAGGCAAACGACGACCTTACAATTGGTGGTCGAGTTAAACTCTTGTTTGGAATGGGCAATGTAAATACAAACTTTAAAGAATTGTCATTATATACCGACCCTGATGATTATTCAATGACATTTACAACTGATATGAATGTTCATACTTCATTGCCATTTTATTTTGATATGAATATGTTAGATATGGATTCAGTCGGAATGTCTATTAATGAATCTTCACTTAATGCATTTGAAGATAACCCAGTAGGTTATTTCCTTAATCTTAAAAATATAGGCTTAGGCTTTGATTTAGGTGTGAATTATAAACTATCTCCAGAAATAGATTTATATGCTTCTGTTACCGACTTTGGATTTATTAGCTGGAATAATAATCCACAAAACTTTTCAAGCAAAGGACAGTATGATTTTCATGGACTGGAGGTCGAATTATGGGAAAGCGAGGAGGAAATGGACGAGTCTTTAAAAGAGTTTGGTGATAGTTTGTTTAATATATTTAAGCCAAGTCTTGTTGAAACTGGTTATATAACATGGTTGCCTTCAAGCATTTATGTTGGAGGGAAATATAAATTCCACGATTTATTGCATTTTACAGCTCTTTATCGTGGCGAATTTTATCATAAATCTTATATGCAGTCGCTAAGCCTCGGAGTTAATTCAAATATTACCGATTGGTTTTCTGCTCACCTTTCATATTCTTTAGCTCATCGAACTGCTAATCATGTTGGATTTGGCTTTTCGGCACGCCTAGGACCAGTAAATTGGTACATCGTTACAGATAGTTTTACCAATATGATATGGCCGCAAAAAGCTACAAATATTAATTTACGAATGGGCTGTAATATTGTATTTGGATATAAGAAAATTAAGTCAAGTGCATCTATGAGAACTTAGTTTCCTAACTTAGATAGTGAGAGAGAATATCCACAAATATGTCTATTTTGCAGGATTATGTATTATTGCATTTTTTCTGCCGCTTAGCGAGTATATTGCTAACGCTGCAATTTTACTGTTGTTAACGAATTGGATAATAGAAACAGACTTTGTGAAAAAATGGCAAAAACTTGTCGAAAATCCAACTATTTTAGTGTTTATTATGCTTTTTGTTGTTCATCTTGTTTGGTTACTTAATAGCCAAAACATTGACTATGGAATACATGATATAAAAATTAAACTCCCTTTACTAGCTCTTCCAGTTATTATTGGTACATCAAAGGTCTTAAACAAAAAACAAATTGATATTATTGTGGCGGTGTTTATTTTTGGTGTGCTTATTAGTACTTTAACAGGATTAATAATATATTTTGGATTTGTTCAAAATCCCAATACCGATAATGTTAGAAACATATCGTATTTTGTTAGTCATATTCGACTCTCTTTAATGGTATGCCTATCTGTATTATTGGTCTTTCGTTTTATTAATGAACGCAAATTCTTTACTTCATATAAAATTATTATTGCCATAGTAATAATCTTGTGGTTTGTTGGGTTTTTAATGATGATACAAGGGTTTACCGGACTGATTTCTTTACTAATTGTAGGGATAATTAGTCTTGGTGTAAAAGCTTGGAGTGAAAAGAACAAATTTAAACGAAGTCTTTATTTTACTGTTGTCGCTGGATTACCTATTTTAATTATCTCTTATTTGGCAATACAGATAAATTCCTTTTATACACCTTCAAATACCGCTGTGGAAATAAAAGAGTTTACTGAAAATGGGAATAAGTATTATCATAATCTTGAGTCAGGATTATTAGAAAATGGAAATCTAATTTATGTGAATATTTGTGAAAAAGAACTTTATTCGGAATGGAATAAACGAAGTAATCTTAACTTGGATGGAGCTGATATTCGTCAGCAAAGTTTATTGCATACGCTAATACGATATCTTACATCTTTAGGATTTTCTAAGGATGCTAGTAGTATTGCTCAATTATCGGATAGAGATATACTTAATATTGAAAATGGAAATACAAATTACAGGTTTGTAAACAAGAATAATGTTAGTAAACGAATTTATAATATTATTTGGCAAATAGATGTTTATACAAAAGGTGGTAATCCTAGTGGTCATTCAATCACACAGAGGTTTGAGTATCTTAAAGCTGGGCTTATTTTATCTTATAGAAACATATTTTGCGGCACAGGAACTGGCGATGTTGACGATGAGTATAAAGCCTTGTACATTGAGAAAATGTCGCAACTTGACTCGCAGTATAGACATCGTGCTCATAATCAGTTTCTTACATTCTTTGTCTCTTTTGGCGTAATTGGTGCGTTTTTATGCTTCTTTGCATTTTTTTATCCGGTAATTATGGAATTTAAGTTCGCAAATTATCATTTTGCTGTATTTATTCTAATTGCTGTGTTATCAATGCTTACCGATGATACATTAGAAACTACAACTGGTGTGGTTTTTGTTTCGTACTTTTATTCCTTATTTTTGTGGGGAGAAAAATAAAATTAAATCGTAAATTTATGGAGAAAAAAGATTTTATGAAAAGAGCCATAGAGCTTTCCATTGAAAATATGGATAAAGGTGGAGGCCCGTTTGGAGCTGTAATAGTGAAAAATGGAGAAATAATTGCAGAATCTGGAAATAGTGTAACAATTGATAATGACCCTACTGCACATGCCGAAGTAAATGCAATTCGATTGGCAGCAAAGAAACTTGGTTCTTTCGATTTGACTGGTTGCGATATTTACGCCTCTTGTGAACCCTGTCCTATGTGCCTCGGAGCTATTTATTGGGCAAATATCAGTAATTTGTATTTTGCAAATAATCAAAATGATGCAGATGATATTGGATTTAGCGATAAGTTTATTTATGATGAAATTGCAAAAAATTATACTAAGAGAAAGTTGAAAACGCAAAATATGATGAGGGAACACGCTTTAAAGGCTTTTGATATTTGGAAAAATAAACAGGATAAAATTGAGTATTAATAATGCTACTTGACCAAAAGTTTTTTGATAGAGATGTCTTAAAAGTTGCTCCCGATTTGATAGGGAAAATTATTGTGAGAGAGTTTGATGATGGAAGTATTAAACGCTTCCGAATTACCCAAACTGAAGCCTACCGAGGGGAAAAAGACAAGGCTTGTCATGCCAGTAAAGGTAGAACTCCTAGAACGGAAATAATGTATCATAAACCAGGAACAATATACGTTTACTTAATTTATGGAATGTACTGGATGCTGAACTTTGTAACGGCAAAATCAGAAATCCCTCAAGCTGTTCTTATTCGTGCAATAGAAGGTTACAACGGACCAGGAAAACTGTCGAAAATATTGAAAATAGATAAAACCTTTAATGACCAAAGCATTGTAGATAATCAAAGGATTAAATTATTTGATGATTTGTATAAACCCCAAATAACTACTGACCTGAGGATTGGTGTTGATTACGCTGGTGAAATATGGGCACAAAAACCTTGGCGATTTATTGATAATAGTCTTACATAGTCTTTGTAAGAAAAACATAACTCTCTGTAAATCAGCAACTAACTGTTGGTAACTCTGTTGAAACTTCTTTAGTTTTGACTTGCATATATTAGCAATTGCCCTAATCCTTAACCTGTTAATGACTTTATATTCGATTATTTTAAAGCAAAATAGAAAATTATAATAACAAGTATAAAGTAGTTTGAAAAATAATAGTGAAATTGAATTCTATAAAAACGGTGTGAAAATAAAACAAACATTTAACCCGTCCTTCAGGTCGGGGGGCAAGAACACAAGCGAGCAAAGGGCTTTAGCCCTGACAGTAATAAAACTTCTAAATTATACAATTATATTGTACGTAAAAGTAATGATACATACAGTTTTGGGAGTTCAAAAGAAACATTAATGCTGTTTTTTAGTTGGCGAAGAAAAATTAGATATTAACCCCAATCTTTTAATTGGAGAAACAAGTATTAACCCCG
>JAQUBO010000066.1 GCA_028686735.1 Bacteroidales bacterium | reverse complement strand
TCTGGTGTAGGAGACCAAACTCATGGTCAGCACAACAGACTTCGTGCTCCAGGATCTATAGGTGCAGCTTCGTGGCCATCTAGAGTTTTTAAAGGGATGCGTATGGCTGGACGTATTGGCGGCGAAACCGTTACAATTTATAGTTTGAGAGTATTGAAAGTTATCCCGGAAAGCAATCTTGTGCTTGTTAAAGGTTCGGTACCGGGTGCAAAAGGTTCATATATAATTATAGAAAGATAATGAAAGTATCAGTATATAATAAATCAGGTGAGGAAACCGGAAAAAAAGTAGAGTTAAACAATTCTATTTTTCAGATTGAACCAAACGATCATGCCATTTATTTGGATTGTAAACAATATATGGCTAACAATCGTCAAGGGACGCACGCTTCTAAACATCGTGGTCTAATCTCCGGAAGTACCAGAAAAATTAAACGTCAAAAGGGAACAGGGACTGCCAGAGCTGGTAGTATCAAAAGCCCAATTTTTAGAGGTGGTGGTAGAACTTTTGGTCCAGAACCAAGGCTATATCACTTTAAATTAAATAAAAAGTTAAAAAGATTAGCTCGTAAATCTGCTTTAACTTATCGTGCTAAGGATAATAATATTTTTGTTGTTGATAACTTAGCATTTGAGGACATTAAAACTAAGAATATCATAGGATTAAAAAATAATTTTAAGATTAATGATAAAAAAATCCTTATTATTGTTGCAGAACCAAATAAAAATGTATATTTGTCTTCTCGAAATTTGAAGGATGTAAATATTGTAACTGCATCAAGTTTAAGCACTTACGATATAATGTGGGCATCAGTTTTGATGATAGAAGAGAAGTCTATTGACGTTTTTGAGAATTATTTAGCTTAAAAAGAAAAGAAATGGAAGTTTTAATGAGACCTATAATAACTGAAAAAATGACTAAGTTGGGAGAAACACTCAACCGTTACGGTTTTATTGTAGATAAGCGAGCAGATAAACTGCAAATAAAAAGGGCAATTGAAAAAATGTATGAAGTAAAAGTAGAAGCTGTAAATACACTGCGTTATGCTGGTAAAACAAAAAGTCGTTTTACTAAAACTGGTGTTCAAAAAGGCAAAACTGCTTCATTCAAGAAGGCTATTGTTACTATTGCAGAGGGAGAGGTTATTGATTTTTACAGTAACATTTAATTAAAGTATAGAAAATGGCTTTAAGAAAACTAAATCCGACAACACCAGGTCAAAGATATAAAATGATTAGTACTTTTGATGAGATTACATGTACTACTCCTGAAAAATCTTTGTTGGTACCTAATAAAAAATCTGGTGGAAGAAACAATCAGGGTAAAATGACCATGCGCTATTTAGGTGGTGGGCATAAAAGAAAATATCGTCTGATTGATTTTAAAAGAGATAAAGATGGCATGACAGCTAAGGTGAAAACAATCGAATACGATCCAAATCGTTCGGCTAGGATAGCGTTAGTTGTTTATGAAGATGGGCAAAAAAGATATATAATTTCTCCAAACGGTTTGCAAGTAGGACAAGTTATAGAAACAGGAAAAGGTGTGGCTCCTGAATTAGGGAACACTCTCTTTTTATCTGAGATTCCTTTAGGAACAATTGTTCATAATATCGAATTACGACCAGGACAAGGGGCTGTTGTAGCTCGTGGAGCTGGGACTTATGCTCAGGTTGTTTCAAGAGAAGGGAAATATGCGATTGTTAAAATGCCATCAGGTGAGATAAGAAAGATTCTTGTAGCCTGTAAGGCTACCATTGGTAGTGTTTCTAATTCAGATCATCAACTCGATCGAGGTGGAAAAGCTGGTCGGACAAGATGGCTAGGACGACGTCCTCGAGTTCGTGGTGTTGCAATGAACCCTGTAGATCATCCAATGGGTGGTGGTGAAGGAAGAGCATCTGGAGGGCAACCACGCTCAAGAACAGGCTTACTTTCTAAAGGTTATAAAACTAGAAGTAAGAAAAAGCATTCAAATAAATATATTGTTGAAAAAAGATAAAGTAAATAGTGAATTATGAGTAGATCACTTAAAAAAGGACCATTTATTGACTT
Organism: Bacteroidales bacterium; assembly: GCA_028686735.1. Taxonomy (GTDB): domain Bacteria; phylum Bacteroidota; class Bacteroidia; order Bacteroidales; family ML635J-15; genus Bact-19. The sequence goes on along the minus strand of JAQUBO010000066.1, from coordinate 16,072 downwards.
TAAACTTGAGAAGAAAGTTAATGCTATGGCAGCAAGCGGTAAAAAGACTTCGATTAAAACATGGGCTAGAGCCTCCGTTATTCCTCCAGAATTTGTATCGCATACTATTGCCGTTCATAACGGAAACAAATTTATACCTGTTTATGTTACAGAAAACATGGTTGGACATAAACTTGGTGAATTTGCACCCACAAGAATATACAGAGGTCATGGTGGTAAAAAGAAATAAATAATTAGATAGTATTATGGGCGCACGTAAAAGAATAATAGCAGAAAAAAGAAAAGAAGAAAAGAAGAAAATTAGCTTCGCAATACTTCGTGATTGTCCAAGTTCTCCTCGCAAAATGAGACTTGTGGCTGATCAAATTAGAGGTGTCGAAGTTGATAAAGCTTTAGATATTTTAAAATATTCTCCTAAAGTTGCAGCACGAGATATTGAGAAACTCTTGCTTTCTGCGGTTTCAAACTGGCAGGTGAAAAATGAAAATCAACGCATGGAAGATGCTGACTTATACGTTAAGGAGATTTTTGTCGATTCTGCTAGAGCATTAAAAAGGATTAAACCCGCAGCTCAAGGTAGAGCTTATCGTATCAGAAAGCGTTCAAACCATGTTACTTTAGTGGTAGATAGTAAATTTGAAAAAGAAGTAGTAAACGAAAACGCATAATTTAATGGGACAAAAGTGTAATCCAATAAGCAACAGATTAGGTATAATCAAAGGATGGGACTCTAATTGGTATGGCGGAAAGAAATATTCTGATAAATTAGCTGAAGATGCTAAAATTCGCAGATATCTTAGTGCTAGACTAGATAAAGCAAGTGTTTCTAAGATAATTATTGAGAGATCTTTAAAAATGATTACAATTACTATTAATACAGCTCGTCCGGGTTTTGTTATTGGTAAAGGTGGTGATGAGGTTGATAGATTACGTGAAGAATTGAAAAAGATCACAAAAAAAGATGTTCAAATTAATATTTTTGAAATTAAACGACCTGAGTTAGAGGCAGAATTAGTTGCTAGTAATGTTGCTCGCCAAATTGAAGGGAAAATTGCATATCGTAGAGCCGTAAAAATGGCAATTGCATCAACAATGAGAATGGGTGCTGAAGGTATCAAAATTCAAGTTTCAGGGCGCTTAAATGGAGCAGAAATGGCTCGTAGTGAAATGTATAAAGAGGGTAGAACTCCTCTACATACTCTGAGAGCTGACATTGATTATGCATTAGTTCCAGCATTAACTAAAACAGGTTTGATAGGTGTTAAAGTTTGGATATGTAGAGGTGAAGTTTATGGCAAAAGAGATTTATCTCCAAACGTTGGAAAGAAAGTTCAAGGGAGAGGAAATCAAGCTAATGCTGGGAATAGAAAAAGAAGGAAGTAAAATCTGAAAAATTAGAGCTATGTTACAGCCAAAGAAAACGAAATTCAGGAGACAACAAAAAGGCAGAATGAAAGGAAATGCAAATCGTGGTAATCAGATTGCATTTGGATCATTTGGAATTAAAGCTTTAGAGACTTCCTGGATAACAGGAAGACAAATAGAAGCAGCCCGTATTGCAGTTACAAGAAAAATGCAACGTCAAGGACAAATATGGATTAGAATTTTTCCGGATAAACCAATTACTAAAAAACCTGCCGAAGTTCGTATGGGTAAAGGTAAAGGGGCTCCCGAAGGATTTGTAGCCAGAGTTACACCAGGGAGAATTTTGTTTGAAGCAGAAGGAATTCCTTTTGATTTAGCAAAAGAGGCTTTGAGATTAGCGGCTCAAAAGTTGCCCATCAAAACTAAGTTTGTCGTTCGTCACGATTATGATTTTAATGAATAATATTTAGAGTTCATGGAAAACAAAGAAATTATTGGTTTAACCACAAAAGAGATTGTCGAAAGGATTTATAGCGAAAAGCAGAATCTTACTAAGTTAAGAATGAATCATGCTGTTTCTCCGCTAGAAAACCCTCAACGATTAAAAGAAGTGAGAAGAGTAATTGCAAGGCTTAAAACTGAGCTTCGTAAGAGAGAATTAACAGAGATAAAATAAAGCCGATTATGGAAAACAGAAACTTAAGAAAAGAACGTATAGGGATTGTTGTCAGTAATAAAATGGACAAATCTATTGTTGTTGCTGTAAAACGTAAAGAAAAGCACCCTAAATACGGGAAGTTCGTGAATAAAACCAAAAAGTTTGTGGCTCATGACGAAGCTAATACCTGTGATATAGGTGATTTAGTGCAGATAATGGAAACTCGTCCGTTGAGTAAAAACAAAAATTGGAGATTAGTAAACATAATTGAAAAAGTTAAATAGTCATGATACAACAAGAAAGCAGATTGAATGTTGCGGACAATAGTGGGGCAAAAGAAGTGCTTTGTATTCGTGTACTTGGTGGGACAGGCAAACGATATGCTTCTATCGGAGATCAAATCGTTGTTACTGTCAAAAGTGCTCTACCAGGCGGCGAAATTAAAAAAGGTACTGTTGCAAAAGCTGTTGTTGTAAGAGTTAAAAAAGAAGTCAGAAGACAAGACGGATCATATATCAGATTTGATGATAATGCATGTGTTTTGCTTGCTGCCACAGGAGAATTGAGAGGAACCCGTATATTTGGTCCAGTTGCCCGAGAGCTTCGAGAAAAGCAATATATGAAGATTGTATCATTGGCACCAGAAGTGTTATAAAAAAATATTTGTCATGACTAAAAAATTTCATGTAAAAAAAGGAGACACCGTTTATGTTAACGCAGGTGAATCAAAAGGCAAACAAGGAAGAGTGCTAGAAGTTAATCGCAAAAAAGACAGAGCTATTGTCGAAGGAGTGAATCTAATCTCTAAGCATCAAAAACCAAACGCCGAAAGCCCTCAAGGTGGTATTCTTAAAAAAGAAGCAGCCATTCATATTTCGAATCTTATGCTAGTAGATCCTAAAACTGGAAAACCTACACGTATTGGACGAAGAAAAAATGTTGATGGTAAATTAGTTCGTTATTCTAAAAAAACTGGGGAGGAAATTAAATAATGGATAAGTATATTCCAACATTAAAATCTCAGTACCAGGAGCAAATTGTTCCTAATCTGATGAAAGAATTCGGTTACACTACTGTTATGCAAGTGCCGAAATTAGAAAAAATTGTGATAAATCAAGGGCTAGGACAAGCAATAGCTGACAAAAAACTTATTGATATTGCTATTAATGAGTTAACTACTATTACTGGTCAAAAAGCCGTAGCTACATTGTCAAAAAAAGACATCTCTAATTTTAAGTTACGTAAAAAAATGCCTATTGGTGTAAGAGTAACTTTGAGGAGAGAAAAAATGTATGAGTTCTTAGAAAGACTTGTAGCGGTTGCGTTACCTCGTATTAGAGATTTTCGTGGCGTTAATTATAAATTTGATGGTAAAGGAAACTACACTCTTGGTGTTAGTGAACAGATAATATTTCCTGAAATTGACATCGATAAGATAAACAGAATTCTTGGTATGGATATTACCTTTGTTACTACTGCTCATACAGATGAAGAGGGGTATGCTTTGCTTAAGAATTTTGGTGTCCCTTTTAAAAATCTAAAAAAGAGTTAATATGGCTAAAGAATCAATGAAAGCCCGCGAGATAAAAAGAGCAAAACTAGTTGATAAATACGCGGCAAAAAGAGCAAAATACAAAGCTGAAGGAAACTTCGAGGCTTTGCATAAACTTCCTAGAAATTCTTCTAGTGTTAGATTACATAATACTTGTAGTCAAACAGGAAGACCTAAAGGATATATGAGACAATTCGGCGTAAGTCGTATTGTTTTTCGTGAAATGGCATCGTATGGTCTTATACCCGGTGTTAAAAAAGCAAGTTGGTAATAATATTAAATTTAATTGAATAATGACTGATCCTATTGCAGATTATTTGACCAGAATTAGAAATGCTATTATGGCAGGACATAAAATTGTCGAAATTCCTGGTTCTAACCTTAAACGCGAAATGACCAAAGTTCTTTTCGAGAAAGGTTATATTTTGAATTATAAATTCGAGGATATCGGTTATCAGGGAAATATTAAGATAGCTCTTAAATATCATCCTGTAACTAAGATGTCAGCGATAAAGAAATTAGAGAGAATAAGTAAACCTGGTTTGAGAAAATATGTAAATACCGATAATATTCCTAGAGTATTAAATGGTTTAGGTGTTGCGGTTTTATCAACAAACAAAGGGGTCATGACTGACAAAGAAGCTCGTAAAGAGAAAGTTGGTGGTGAAGTTTTATGTTACATCTATTAAACTATTAAAAAATGTCTCGAATTGGTAAATTACCCGTAGTATTGCCCGAAAAAGTTACAGTTAACGTAAATTCAGATAATCTGGTAAGTGTTAAAGGTCCTCTTGGGGAACTTAGTCAGCTTGTCGATCCTGCTATTTCTGTTGCTATTAATGAAGCAGAAGTTGTTCTAACTAGGAAATCTGACGAAAAAGAACATAGGGCAAAACACGGATTGTATAGATCACTTATTTCTAATATGATTACTGGAGTTACAGAAGGCTTTGAAACTCAGCAAGAACTTGTAGGTGTAGGTTATAAAGCCGAATGTAATGGTCAAATACTAGAGCTTGCTTTAGGATATTCGCATACTATTTTATTTGAATTACCTCCAGAAGTTAAAGTAGAAGTTAAAAGTGAAAAACGTGGGAACTCTACTGTAATTTTTAAAAGTATTGATAAACAACTTGTAGGTCATGTTGCAGCTAAACTGCGATCACTACGTCCACCTGAACCATATAAAGGCAAGGGTATTAAGTTTGTCGGCGAAGAGTTACGTAGAAAAGCTGGTAAATCAGCTAAAGTTTAATTAGTAAAAATCAGAGAAATGGCTTTATCTAAAATAGAAAGAAGAGAAAAGATAAAACGCAGAATTCGGAAAAATTTATTTGGAACTTCCGAAAAACCTAGAATGTCTGTGTATAGAAGTAACAAACAGATTAGCGTTCAAATTATTGATGATGTTCAAGCAAAAACTCTTGTTTTTGCTAGTTCTAAGAATAAAGATATTGAGAGTGCAAAAGGAACAAAATCTGAAAAGGCTGCAATGGTTGGTAAACTAATTGCAAAAAATGCAATTGAGGCAGGTATAAATGAAGTAATTTTTGATAGAAACGGTTATCTGTATCATGGTAAAGTTAAAGCTTTAGCCGATGGTGCAAGAGAAGGCGGACTTAAACTATAATAAGATATGTCAAACAACATCAGAAGAATAAAAACTAGTGATCTGGATTTAAAAGACAGATTAGTTAGCATACAAAGAGTTACTAAAGTTACCAAAGGTGGACGTACATTTACTTTCTCGGCAATTGTGGTTGTCGGTGATGAAAATGGAATTGTCGGATATGGACTGGGTAAAGCGGGTGAAGTTACAACTGCGATTGGTAAAGGTGTAGAAGATGCTAAGAAAAATTTATTAAAAGTGCCGGTATATAAAGGAACAATACCTCACGAACAAAACGCAAAATATGGTGGAGCTAAAGTATGGTTAAAACCTGCAGCTTCGGGTACCGGAGTTAAAGCTGGTGGAGCAATGCGTGCGGTTCTTGAAAGTGTTGGTATAACAGATGTGCTGGCAAAATCTAAAGGCTCTTCAAATCCCCATAATCTTGTTAAAGCTACTATTATTGCTTTAACAGAATTAAGAGATGCTAATGATGTAGCTTATCAAAGACAAGTGAATCTCGATAAAGTATTTAACGGATAAAAAGTTTATTATGGCGAAAATTAGAATAACTCAGATTAAAAGTCAAATTGGCAGTACTCAGCGTCAAAAAAGAACTTTAGAAGCGCTTGGAATAAAAAAAATGCAACGTCCTGTGGAGTTGGAAGCTACACCACAAGTTTTAGGTATGGTTAATAAAGTAGGGCACTTAGTAAAAAAAGAAGATATTTAAAAATTATTAAAAGACATAAATTATGGATTTAAGTTGCTTAAAACCGGCTGAAGGAGCTGTAAAAAATAGAAAACGAATCGGTAGAGGTCAGGGCTCTGGTCGGGGTGGAACATCTACCAGAGGACATAAAGGTGCAAAATCCAGATCAGGTTATAAATCTAAAATTGGATTCGAAGGTGGACAAATGCCGTTACAAAGAACTTCACCTAAATTTGGATTTAAAAATAGAAACAGGGTTGAGTATAAAGGTATAAATGTTGGAACTTTACAAACTTTGGCTGATAATAAAAAAATTAGCAGTATTGATGCTGATATTCTTGTTGAAAATGGATTGGCTAATCGAAGAGATTTAATCAAAATTTTAGGAGATGGAGAATTAAAAGCTAAGTTAAGTGTTAAAGCTAATGCTTTTTCTAAAACAGCAATTGAGAAAATCGAAGCAGCAGGTGGTAACGTTGAAAAATTTTAATAAATGAAAAAATTTATAGAAACCATAAAGAATATTTATAAGATTGAAGATCTAAGGCACAGAATTCTTTTGACTTTAGGTTACATTCTTATTTATAGATTAGGAGCACATATTGTATTACCTGGTATTGACCCAAACCAATTGGCTGGTCTTGAAAGTCAAACGGCTTCTGGGGTTTTAAGTTTGTTGGATATGTTCTCTGGAGGTGCCTTTTCTAATGCGTCAATATTTGCTTTGGGTATTATGCCTTATATTTCTGCTAGTATTGTTGTTCAGTTATTAGGAATCGCTGTACCATATTTCCAAAGGTTGCAGAGAGAAGGCGAAAGTGGTAGAAAGAAAATAAATCAAATTACTAGATATTTAACTATAGCGATTTTATTGCTACAGGCACCCACTTATGTTGCAAACTTACACGCTCAGTTAGTGCCACAAGCTTTTGTCCTTACTGGAACATTCTTTACCGTTTCTTCGGTTTTAATACTTACTGCTGGAACAATGTTTGTTATGTGGTTAGGTGAAAAAATTACTGATCGAGGTATAGGGAATGGTATTTCACTAATTATTATGATTGGTATTATTGCTCGATTACCTTATGCTTTTCTGGGTGAAGCTATTACCAGATTTGAGGAAATCGGTGGAGGTTTGATATTACTGCTACTAGAAATTGTTGTACTATTTGTGATTTTTATGGTTTCGATAGCTTTAGTTCAAGCTGTGAGAAGAATACCAGTACAGTATGCAAAAAGAGTTGTTGGAAATAAACAATATGGTGGAGTTAGACAATATATTCCTCTCAAAGTTAATGCCGCTGGTGTAATGCCTATTATATTTGCACAGGCTTTAATGTTTGTTCCAATGATGCTGGCTGGGTTTGGTGGTGAAAACATGAGTTCTTTTGCTGCCGCTTTTGCAAATTATACCGGGTTTTGGTATAACCTTACATTTGCAATTCTTATAATTGTATTTACATATTTTTATACAGCAGTTACTATTAATCCAGCACAAATGGCTGATGATATGAAGAAAAATGGAGGTTTTATCCCTGGAATAAAACCAGGTAAAAAAACAGTAGAGTTTCTTGATAATATAATGTCGAGAATTACCCTGCCAGGTTCTATTTTCTTAGCTTTTATTGCTATATTGCCAGCATTAGTTATGTTGGCAGGTGTTAATGCACAATTTGCACAGTTTTTTGGTGGTACATCTTTGTTAATACTTGTAGGTGTTGTCCTTGATACTTTGCAACAGATAGAAAGTCATTTGTTAATGCGTCATTATGATGGTTTAACAAAAAGTGGTAGAATAAAAGGCAGGGGTTCTGCTTCTGCAATTTAAATAAAAGAATAAAATGATATTTATTAAGTCGAAAGAAGAAATTGAATTAATGCGCCAGAGTAATTTGCTAGTGTCGAGAACACATGCAATGTTGGCGGCTGAAATTGTTGAAGGCGTATCAACTCTGAAACTTGATAAATTAGCTGAGGAATTTATTAGAGATAATGGTGGTGTTCCTGGCTTTTTAAATTATAATGGTTTCCCTAATACTCTGTGTGTTTCAATAAATGATGTTGTTGTGCATGGAATACCAAGAGGAAATCAATTAAAATCTGGAGATATTGTCTCCATTGATTGTGGTGCAGTTTTGAACGGATATAATGGTGACTCGTGTTATACTTTTGAAGTTGGTGAAGTTGAAGAAAACGTAAAAGCTTTGTTGGTGTGTACTAAAGAAAGCTTATACAAAGGGATAGAGCAGGCTGTAGCTGGAAATAGATTAGGAGATGTAGGATTTGCTATCCAAAAGCATGCAGAGTCAAAAGGTTATTCGGTTGTTAGAGAAATGGTTGGACATGGCATAGGTCGGAATTTACATGAGGAACCTGAAGTTCCAAATTATGGTAAAAAAGGTAAAGGACTAAAATTAACCGAAAACATGACAATCGCGATTGAACCAATGATTAATATGGGAAAGAAAGAAATTTTCCAAGAAAAAGACATGTGGACAATCAAAACAAGAGATGGTAAACCGTCTGCGCATTTTGAGCATACGATAGCCATTACAAAAGGTGAGGCAGATATTTTATCTGATTTTAGTTTAATCGAAGAAGTGTTAAATAATTAAAGATTAATGAATTTATGGCTAAACAGTCTTCTATAGAATTAGACGGAACTATAATTGAGGCATTATCAAATGCTATGTTTCGTGTTGAACTTGAGAATGGGCATACTATTATTGCACATATCTCTGGTAAAATGCGTATGCATTACATTAGAATATTGCCTGGTGATAGAGTTAAATTAGAAATGTCACCTTACGATTTAACAAAAGGTCGTATAACATACAGGTACAAATAATTAAAGAAAGTAGAAATGAAAGTAAGAGCATCTGTAAAAAAGAGAAGTGACGATTGTAAAATTGTGAAGAGAAAAGGGGTATTATATGTGATAAACAAAAAAAATCCCAAATTCAAACAACGTCAGGGTTAATAGTAAGTTTATAATAATTAAAAACAACGTAAGAATATGGCAAGAATAGCGGGTGTAGATATACCGGACAAAAAGCGTGGCGAAGTAGCGCTTACCTACATCTTTGGAATTGGTCGTAGCAGAGCTAATAAGATTTTGCAAGAGGCCGATGTTGATATAAATATCAAAGCTAAAGATTGGAACGATGATCAAATTGCTGCAATTCGTCAGGCGGTTGGTAAATATCGTCTCGAAGGAGAATTAAGATCCGAAGTGCAATTAAACATTAAACGTTTACAAGATATCGGATGTTATCGTGGTATCCGTCATCGTATTGGTTTACCTTTGAGAGGTCAAAAAACCAAAAATAATGCGAGAACTCGTAGAGGTAAAAAGAAAACTATTGCCAATAAAAAGAAATAATTAAGATATGGCTAAAAAAACAAAAGCAACAAAAAAACGTGTAGTAAAAGTTGAGTCAACTGGACAGGCTCATATTCATACTTCGTTTAATAACATTATTGTTACATTAACCAATAATGATGGTCAGGTTATTTCATGGTCGTCTTCTGGAAAAAACGGCTTTAGAGGTAGTAAGAAAAACACTCCTTATGCTGGGCAAATGGCTGCCGAAGATTGTGGCAAAAAAGCTTTCGAACTCGGTTTACGAAAAGTAAAAGCTTATGTTAAGGGACCAGGAGCTGGTAGAGAGTCTGCTATGAGAACATTGCATAATATTGGTATAGAAGTTACCGAAATTGTCGATGTTACACCATTACCACATAATGGATGTCGACCATCTAAGAGAAGAAGAGTTTAATTTTCAATATTAAAGTATAAAGTAATGGCAAGATATACAGGACCACAAACAAGGATAGCAAGAAAATTTGGAGAACCAATTTTTGGCCCAGATAAAGTGTTGGATAAAAAGAATTATCCCCCAGGAGCACATGGATTAAATAAAAAAAGAAGAAAGACCTCCGAATACGGTATTCAGCTTAAAGAAAAACAGAAAGCTAAATATACCTACGGAATTCTTGAAAAGCAGTTTAGGAAAATATTTGCTAATGCTACTGCTGCAAGAGGTGTTACAGGTGTCGTTTTACTTCAAATGTTGGAGTCGAGGCTGGATAATATAGTATTTAGATTAGGAATTGCACCATCAAGAGCGGCTGCAAGACAAATTGTAACGCACAGACATATTCTAGTTAATGGAACAATCTGTAATATCCCTTCGGCGATTATTAAACCTGGCGATATTGTTGCAGTTCGTGAAAAATCAAAATCTCTCGAAAGTGTAACTAATTCACTTAGTGGTTTTAATCACAGCAAGTATCCATGGATAGAATGGGATGAAGATATTATGGGTGGAAAATATGTGTCGATACCTGAAAGAGAAGACATCCCAGAAAACATTAAAGAGCAGTTAATAGTTGAATTGTATTCAAAATAAAAGATAATTAAATGGCAATTTTAGCGTTTCAAAAACCTGATAAAGTAATTATGCTAGAGGCTGATGATTTTCATGGAAAATTTGAATTTCGTCCGCTGGAACCAGGATACGGTATTACAATAGGTAATGCTTTAAGAAGAATTTTACTGTCTTCACTTGAAGGCTTCGCAATTTCATCTGTGAAGATAGAAGGTGTAGATCACGAATTTTCTACTATACCTGGTGTAATGGAAGATGTAACTGAAATTATACTTCAGTTAAAACAAGTTAGGTTTAAACAACAAATCGAAGATGTAAATCAGGAAAATGTAACTGTTAATATATCGGGACAAGATGAGTTTAGGGCTGGTGACATTGGTAAGTTTTTGTCAGGCTTTAAAATCTTAAACCCAGATTTAGTAATATGCAGAATGAGTTCTGATGTTGATTTGAAAATGGAGTTTAATGTTATTAAAGGGAGAGGATATGTTCCACCGGAAGAAAATAGACCAATAGATGACGTTATTGGTGTTATCCCGATAGGATCTATTTTTACACCTATTCGTAATGTAAAATACCATATCGAAAATATGCGTGTAGAACAAAAAACTGATTATGAGAAACTAATCATAGAAATTGATACGGATGGTTCGGTGTTTCCTAAGGAAGCTCTGAAAGAAGCTGCTAAAATTCTCATTCATCACTTTATGTTATTTTCAGATGAAAAAATTACATTGGACAGTGATGATAAACATGAAAATGAAGAGTTTGATGAGGAAGTATTGAGAATGCGTCAATTACTTAAAACTAAATTAGTTGATTTAGACCTGTCTGTTCGTGCACTTAATTGTTTAAAGGCTGCCGAAGTAGAAACGCTAGGTGATTTAGTGCAATTTAATAAAACAGATTTATTGAAATTCAGAAATTTTGGGAAAAAATCTTTGACAGAGTTGGAAAATCTACTGGATATTAAAAATCTGAATTTCGGAATGGATACATCAAAATATAAGTTGGATAAGGAATAATATTGTAAGAAATGAGACATAACAAATCAATAAATCATTTAGGAAGAACTAGTTCACATAGAAAAGCTATGTTAGCAAATATGTCATCTTCCTTGATTATGCATAAACGAATTAGCACTACTGTAGCTAAAGCTAAAGCTCTTAAAAAATATGTTGAGCCATTAATAACTAAAGCCAAAACAGATACTACTCATAGTCGTCGTGTAGTTTTTAGTTATCTCGAGGATAAAAATGTTGTTGCAGAGCTGTTTCGCGAAGTAGCTGTAAAGGTTGGCGATAGACCAGGTGGATATACTCGTATATTACGAACTGGGACTAGGTTGGGGGATAATGCTGAAATGTGTATAATAGAGTTGGTTGATTATAACGCAGCTATGTTAGAAGCAAAAGAAAGCAAAAAGAAAACTAGCCGTCGTTCACGTAGATCAAAATCAACAACTTCTCAAATTGAAGATAAAGATTCAAAACCTGTTGATAATCTTGAAAAAGAGGTTGTTGAGCTAGCCGAAAATGCTGTAGATACTGTTGAAGAAACAATGGAAGAGGTTGCTGATGTAGTTGAAGATGTTACAGATGCTGTTGATGAAAAAATTGACAAGGCTGCTGATATTGTAGATGAGGTTGTTAAAGATGTGGAAGAGAAAATTGAAGATAAAAAAGACGATAAAGAAAAAGATAAATAAGAATATTTAAGTTTAAATATTTGATTTGGGGATAGGTATTATCCCCTTTTTTTTGTATATTTGAAAAAAAATATTAATAAAAAAGATATAATTATGGGACAAATTGCAAATATTCATGCAAGGCAAGTTTTGGATTCTAGAGGTAATCCAACAATCGAAGTTGAAGTTTATACAACAGCAGGGGTTATTGGTCGTGGTGCTGTGCCTAGTGGAGCATCTACAGGAATACACGAAGCCGTTGAACTGCGTGATGGTGATAAAAGCCGTTATATGGGTAAGGGAGTAAAACAAGCTGTTTATAATGTAGTAAATACTATAAACGAAAACTTAAAAGGTTTTTATGTTGATGATCAAATGGGTATTGATGCAGCAATGGTAAAGCTAGACGGTACTGCTAATAAAGGAGAACTTGGTGCTAACGCAATTCTGGCGGTTTCTATGGCATGTGCTCAAGCAGCAGCACAGGAACACGGAATGGCATTGTATAATTATCTTGGTGGTGTAAATGCTCGTACATTGCCTATTCCTATGTTGAATATCCTTAATGGTGGCTCGCATGCTGATAATAAAATAGATATTCAAGAATTTATGATTATGCCTGTTGGGGCTCCTACATTTAGCGAAGCTCTTAGATGGGGAACAGAAATATTCCATAATTTAAAAGCTGTATTGAAAAAATCTGGGCACTCTACAAATGTCGGTGATGAAGGAGGATTTGCTCCAAACTTAAATTCAAACGAGGAAGCTATTGAGTTTGTGCTGAAAGCTATCGAAAAAGCTGGATACAAACCTGGAAAGGATATATTTATATCTTTGGATGCAGCAGCTTCAGAATTTTATGATAAAGATAAAAAAATATATAAATTCGAATCTAACGGTAAAGAGATGTCTCCTTCTGACTTAGTGGACTATTGGAAAAATTGGACATCAAAATATCCTATTATATCAATCGAAGATGGACTTGATGAAGATGATTGGACTGGTTGGAAAGAACTTACTGATAAGATAGGGGATAAAGTCCAAATTGTTGGTGATGACCTTTTTGTTACAAATGTTAACAGACTCTCTAAAGGTATCAAAACTAAGACTGCAAACTCAATATTAATAAAACTTAATCAGATAGGATCAGTTACAGAAACAATTGAAGCTGTTAATCTAGCTCATAGAAATAGTTATACGTCTGTAATTAGTCATCGATCTGGTGAAACCGAAGATGTGTTTATCGCCGATCTTGCTGTAGCACTCAATACAGGTCTAATTAAAACGGGTTCTGCTTCGCGTAGCGATAGAGTGGCTAAATATAATCAACTCCTTAGAATAGAAGAGGCTCTTGGCTCAAATGCATACTATCTAGGTAATGATTTTAAATTTATTAAGTAGCGACATTTTGACATACTATTAATTGGGACGCTGTTTGTTTTGTTCATTTTTGTCAGTCTTTTAATACTGGCATAGTTTTGGCAAAACAGACAGCGTTGATTTTTATTTATGTTTAATATTAAAAAAAGATAAAATTATGGCTAAAATTGGAAGACCAATGTCAGGAAAAGTGATGATCCAGCCTCAAGAAGCTGAACAAAAAACTTCAAGTGGGATAATTATTCCTGATTCTGCACAAGAAAAACCACAAAAAGGTAAAATTGTCGCTGTTGGAAATAAAAAGGCTGATGAGCCTTTGGAGGTAAAGGTTGGTGATGTTGTACTGTATGGTAAATATGGCGGTACTGAAGTTAAAATTGATGATATTGATTATCTTATCATGAATCAAAGTGATATTTTATTAGTGGTAGAAGAATAAGATTGGTAAAATTGTAAAAGAAATAAAATTATGGCTAAAGAAATAAAATTTGGCATCGAATCAAGAAATTTGTTAAAACAAGGTGTTGATGCCTTAGCAGATGCAGTGAAAATAACATTAGGACCTAAAGGTAGAAATGTTGTAATAGAAAAAAAGTTTGGAGCTCCGCAAATTACTAAAGATGGAGTAACTGTCGCTAAAGAGATAGAGCTTGAAGAAGCTTTGATGAATATGGGAGCACAGATGGTAAAAGAAGTTGCTTCTAAAACTAATGATGATGCTGGAGACGGTACAACAACCGCTACTGTACTTGCACAGTCGATTATTAACGTTGGATTAAAAAATGTTACTGCTGGTGCAAACCCTATGGATCTAAAACGAGGCATCGACAAAGCAGTTGTGAAAGTTGTTGAACAAATACGTAAAACAAGCCAACAGGTTGGAGATGATATTAAAAAAATTGAGCAAGTAGCGACAATCTCTGCGAATAACGAAAGTTCTATAGGTAAAGACATTGCACTTGCGATGGAAAAAGTGAAAAAAGAAGGTGTTATTACTATCGAAGAAGCCAAAGGTACTGAAACTGAGGTGAAAGTAGTCGAAGGAATGCAATTCGATAGAGGTTATATCTCTCCTTATTTCGTTACTGATAGCGATAAAATGGAGACAGTCTTAGAATCTCCATATATTCTGATTACAGATAAAAAAGTCTCTTCGATGAAAGACTTGCTGCCTGTCTTGGAGCCAGTAGCACAAGACGGACATCCTCTTTTAATAATTGCCGAAGATGTAGAGGGTGAAGCTCTTGCAACTTTAGTGGTAAACAGATTAAGAGGAACTCTTAAAATTGCTGCCGTAAAAGCTCCTGGTTTTGGTGATAGAAGAAAAGAAATGTTGCAGGATATTGCAATATTAACTGGTGGTGAAGTGATTACAGAGGAAAGAGGTTTAAAACTCGAAAATGCTAATATTTCTCAACTTGGTAGAGCCGAAAAAATCGTTATTGACAAAGAAAACACAACAATTGTTGACGGTGCCGGAAGTAAAGAACAAATTGATGCACGTGTTGCACAAATTAAAAAGCAAATAGAGATTACTACTAGCGATTATGACCGCGAAAAATTACAAGAACGCTTGGCTAAACTTGCTGGTGGGGTTGCGGTAATTTATGTTGGTGCTGTTACTGAGGTAGAAATGAAAGAAAAGAAAGATAGATACGAAGATGCTTTATCGGCTACTCGTGCAGCTGTTGAAGAAGGCATAATACCAGGTGGTGGAGTTGCTTATATTCGTGCTATTCAGGAAATTAAAGACCTTAAAGGCGAAAATGATGACGAAACTACTGGTATCGCAATCGTCCTTAGAGCTCTAGAAGAACCTTTACGCCGAATTGTTGAGAATGCTGGTAAAGAAGGTTCTGTTGTAACGCAAAAGGTAAAAGAAGGAAAAGGCGATTTTGGATATAATGCACGTACTGATGTGTATGAAAATCTTATGGAAGCCGGCGTTATTGACCCAACAAAAGTTGCACGTATTGCTCTCGAAAATGCTGCCAGTATCGCTGGAATGCTATTGAGTACAGAATGTGTGATTGCTGATATTCCAGAGGAAAATCCGGCTCCAATGGGTGCTCCAGGTATGGGCGGAATGGGCGGAATGGGCGGAATGATGTAAATTCCCTCATATTTAAAATGATTTAAGATAGTAGGACCTCTTTATTGGGTCTGAAGCAACGTACCTATATATACAAAGCTCTTAGCCTATTGGTTGAGAGCTTTTTTATTGAAAATATATCTTTTTGGGAGCTTATCCTAATCCAAATTCAGAACAACTGACCCATAATTATTTTAAATTCATTTAATTGCTTGTAAGTTAGGTGATTACAGGAATGTTTATTCATTGGTGTTAGGATTTTAAAAAGATATTAAAACGAGGCAACGCCTTGTTTTAATGAACTAACTGGAATTTGCGTCCTGAAAGGGCAGCTTATAATTTTATATCATATAATCATAAAGCACCATATATATAATAAGCGATACCGAAACTAAATTTCCTAATAACAATCTTACGTTAAAGTATAAAATGGTATCATCATAAATCCGCTTGGGTCAGTTGTTCTGAAATTATTACTCGGATTAAAGCTAAACAAAAGTTATACCAATTAAATTACAAAACACCCTATTGGATGTTGTAATTATTTTTTGCATATGCAAGGCAAAAAATTGCGACATAGCAATAGTTACGTCAATATTTTTTAACGAAGCAAATGCGTAAAATAA
>JAQUBO010000065.1 GCA_028686735.1 Bacteroidales bacterium | reverse complement strand
GGGGTTAACTTGCGATAGCCATTCCTTTTTATTATGTTTTTTAACTTTCGTCTTGAGGAATTGGGTTAATATTTGCAATAGCCATTTTTATTAACCCTGTCCTTTAGGTCAGGGTAATTAGTAATAATAATGTTGGGCTTTAGCCCTGAAGATATATCTATGCTTCGCTTAAATAACAATGCGAGATGTTGCTTTTCTTTTTATGTATTTTTCATTATTGTCAGGGCTAAAGCCCTTTTTCTCGTTTATGTTCTCCATCCCCGCCCTAAAGGACGGGGTTAACTTGCTGTAGCCATTCCTTTTTATTATGTTCCTTACTTTCGTCTTTAAGAGCGGGGTTAACTTGCTGTAGCCATTCCTTTTTATTATGTTCCTTACTTTCGTCTTTAAGAACGGGGTTAACTTGCGATAGCCATTCCTTTTTATTATGTTTTTTAACTTTCGTCTTGAGGAATTGGGTTAATATTTGCAATAGCCATTTTTATTAACCCTGTCCTTTAGGTCAGGGTAATTAGTAATAACAATGTTGGGCTTTAGCCCTGAATATATATCTATGCCTCGCTTAAATATTAAAGCGAGATGTTGCTTTTCTTTTTATGTATTTTTCATTATTGTCAGGGCTAAAGCCCTTTTTCTCGTTTATGTTCTCCATCCCCGCCCTAAAGGACGGGGTTAACTTGCTGTAGCCATTTCTTTTTATTATGTTCCTTACTTTCGTCTTTAAGAACGGGGTTAACTTGCGATAGCCATTCCTTTTTTATGTTCTTTAACTTTCGTCTTGAGGAATTGGGTTAATATTTGCAATAGCCATTTTTATTAACCCTGTCCTTTAGGTCAGGGTAATTAGTAATAATAATGTTGGGCTTTAGCCCTGAATATATATTTATGCCTCGCTTAAATATTAAAGCGAGATGTTGCTTTTCTTTTTATGTATTTTTCATTACTGTCAGGGCTAAAGCCCTTTTTCTCGTTTATGTTCTCCATCCCCGCCCTAAAGGACGGGGTTAACTTGCGATAGCCATTCCTTTTTTTTATGTTATTATTATTATTATTCTAAAAAAAACCATCTAAAAACCTCTCTTTTAACATATTGTTTTTATGATAGATTTTTCGTAATTTTGGCGAAACTTAATAATTAAAGATTTTTATATACAGAATTTTATGATGAGAACCAGTAAATTAGGATTAGATTTTAATAAAGTTGATAAGGCTAAGAAACTTGCAGGCAATATAGCTGATGAGGTACAGAAGTTTGTTGAGAATTATACAACAGTTTCTGTTGAGCGTACGCTCTGCCGTTTGGTTGGCATTGATGGGGTTGATAAAAATGATGTCCCATTACCAAATGTTATTGTTGATATGCTGCATAATGAGGGTGCTGTTGGACAGGGTGTTTTGTATTATTTAGGTAATGCAATTAAAGAAACTAACTTATCTCCACAAGAAATTGCTGAAAAAGTTTCTGAGGGTATGCTGGATCTTACGAAACTTCCCTCTCATTCATTATCAGAAATAAAGAAAGTAATAATGCCTCTTGTAGAGGAAAGTGTTGAAAAAATTAAGGTCAATGTTGCAAAACGTGATGATTATATAAAAAATATTGGAGAAGGTAAAAAACCATACCTATACGTTATCGTTGCAACAGGAAATATATACGAAGATGTCGTTCAGGCTGAAGCAGCTGCTCGTCAAGGAGCTGATGTTATTGCAGTTATTCGTACTACTGGTCAAAGCTTATTGGATTTTGTGCCTTATGGTGCTACTACCGAAGGCTTTGGAGGAACTTTTGCCACTCAAGAAAATTTTCGTATAATGCGTAAAGCTCTGGATGAGGTAGGAGAGGAAGTTGGGAAATATATTAGACTTTGTAATTACTGCTCTGGTTTATGTATGCCCGAAATTGCTGCAATGGGAGCTTTCGAAAGACTCGATGTAATGCTTAATGATGCCTTGTATGGTATTCTTTTCCGTGATATCAATATGCAGCGTACTATGATTGATCAGTATTTTTCACGAATAATAAATAGTTTTGCAGGTGTGATTATTAACACTGGGGAAGACAATTATCTTACTACTGCTGATGCTTTTGAACAGGCTCATACAGTTTTAGCATCCGATTTTATAAACGAGCAGCTTGCTGTTTTAGCTGGAATGCCAGAGGAACAAATGGGATTAGGTCATGCATTTGAAATGGACCCAGAACTTGAAAATGGGTTTTTGTATGAATTAGCACAGGCTCAAATGCTTAGAGAAATCTTTCCAAAAGCGACACCTAAATATATGCCACCAACAAAATTTATGACTGGAAATATTTTTAAAGGACAAATACAAAATGCTCTTTTTAATGAAATATCAATTTGGACGGGGCAAGGAATACAGTTACTTGGAATGATTACAGAAGCTGTTCATACCCCTTTTATGTCGGATAGATATCTTGCAATTGAAAACGCCCAATATATTTTTAAAAATATGAAAAATATTGGAGATGAGGTAGAGTTTAAACAAGATGGAATTATTCAACAAAGAGCAAAGCAAGTGGTGGATGATGCGTATCAACTTTTAAGTGAAATTGAAAAAGAAGGACTCTTTGATGCGATAGAAAAAGGTATCTTTGCAGATATTAAACGTCCTAAAAATGGAGGTAAAGGATTAGCTGGTGTTGTTGCGAAAACTGAAAACTATTTTAATCCGTTTATAAATTTGATGAAAGGAGAGCAGAAATAATGAGTGATGGATTATATTCAATGAATAATAGTGACTTCGATCAAACACTTGATCTTAAGAATGTGAAACCCTATGGAGATACAATGAACGATGGTAAAACTCAATTAAGCTTTACTCTTCCTGTTCCTTGTAATGACGAAGCTGTAGAGGCGGCAAAACAAATAATGAAAAAAATGGGATTTGAGAATCCTCAAGTCGTATATTATAAAGAATTAACTAAGGGCTTTACGTTTTTTAATTGTTATGGAGCTTGTACTCATACAGTTGATTATACTGCTATTGATGTGCCTAAAGTTGAGTCAACCGTTTGGGATATGGAAGAAACCGACAATTTTGTTAAGGAGCAAATAGGTAGAAAAATTGTTGTTATTGGAGCTAGTACAGGAACAGATGCACATACTGTTGGGATAGACGCAATTATGAATATGAAAGGATATGCAGGACATTATGGACTTGAACGTTACGAAATGTTTGAAGCTTTAAATATGGGGTCGCAAGTGCTAAACGAAGAATTTATTGCTAAAGCAATTGAACTTAAAGCTGATGCTTTATTGGTTTCTCAAACTGTTACTCAAAAAGATGTACATATTAAAAATCTTGTTGAACTTGTTGAAATGCTTGAGGCAGAAGGATTGCGTGATAAAGTTATCCTTATTTGTGGAGGCCCTAGAGTTTCACATGAATTAGCTAAAGAATTGGGGTATGATGCAGGTTTTGGTATGAATTCTTATGCTGATGATGTAGGCAGTTATATTGCTCAGGAATTGCAAAAAAGACAAAACAAATAATTATTTAGATATGGATAAAAATCAAATACGCGAAACAATCGCTAGACGAGTAGCAATCGAATTAAAAGATGGTGATGTTGTTAATCTTGGTATCGGTTTGCCAACTTGTGTCCCTAATTACTTGACAAAAGGTGTTAATCTTACGCTGCAGAGCGAAAATGGATTGCTTGGTATGGGACCAAATCCCGAAGAAGGATCTGAATGTGGAGATATGATAAATGCTGGAGGTGGTTATATTACTGCTTTTCCTGGTGCATCATCTTTCGACTCCGCTAAATCTTTTGCAATTATTAGAGGAGGACACGTAGATGTTACTGTTCTTGGTGCAATGCAAGTGGATGTAAATGGAGATCTGGCTAATTGGTCTATCCCTGGTAAAATAACACCTGGAATGGGCGGTGCTATGGATTTACTAACAGGTGCAAAACGAACAATTCTTGCTATGGAGCATACTGCAAAAGGTAATCATAAAATATTAGAAAAATGTACTTTGCCTCTAACGGCTAAAGGAAAGGTTAATACTATTGTAACAGAAATGGGAGTTATGGAGGTTACTGATAAAGGAATTGTTCTAAAAGAAATAAATCCTATGTTTACTGTAGAGCAAATCCAAGAAGCTACGCAGGCGAAACTTATCATAGATGATAATCTTGCTGATATGAAAAAATAAAAAATAGTCCAATAATCATGTCCTAAGGGATTTAATTAAAATTTATAAGTATGAAAAAAATTTTTATAGTTGCAGCTAAAAGAACTGCAGTCGGAAAATTTGGAGGCTCTCTTACACAAATGAGTGCTCCCGATATTGCAACAGTAGTATTGAAAAATATTCTGGAAGAAACAAAAATTGACCCCTCAAAAATAGATGAGGTTATTGTAGGAAATATTCTATCTGCCGGACAAAGACAAGGCGTGGCACGTCAAGCTTCTGTGAACGCTGGAATCCCTGTAGAAGTTCCTGCATATTCGTTGAATATGGTTTGCGGATCTGGAATGAAATCCATATCAAACGCTTTTACTGCTATTAAAGCTGGAGAAGCAGAGCTTATTGTTGCTGGTGGTACTGAATGTATGTCAGGTGCTCCTTTTTTAATTCCAGGACAGGTTAGAACTGGGTATAAAATGGGAAATATGCTTAGTCAGGATCACATGATACTCGATGGTTTGTGGGAAGCTTTTAATGATTATCACATGGGAGTTACGGCTGAAAATATTGCTGAAAATTTTAATATTACTCGAGAAGAGCAAGATAAATTTGCCGCAGCATCACAGTTGAAAGCAACTAACGCACAAGAAACTGGTAAATTTGTTAAAGAAATTGTCCCAGTCGAAATTAAAAAGCGTAAAGAAACTATCATTTTTGATGCAGATGAGCATATAAATAAAACTACAAATGAAGAAAAGTTAGCAAAATTACGTCCAGCATTTAAAAAAGACGGAACTGTTACTGCTGGTAATGCATCAGGTATTAATGATGGAGCTTCATTTGTTATGATTGCTTCTGAAGAGGCGGTTAAAAAACACGGATTAACTCCTTTGGTAGAAATTGTGGCTGTTGGACAAGGTGGTGTGGATCCTTCAATTATGGGAATGGGACCTGTACCAGCTATTAAAAATGTGCTTTGTAAAGCTAGTATGAAACTTACAGATATGGAAGTTCTCGAACTTAATGAGGCTTTTGCCGCTCAATCTCTTGGTGTTATGAAACAACTAGGTGAAGAGCATGGTGTTGATAGCAAATTCTTTGAAGAAAGATGCAACAAAAATGGAGGTGCTATAGCTCTTGGACATCCTATTGGTGCTTCTGGAAACAGAATTGTTGTTACTCTTATTCACGAAATGAAAAGGGCAAATAATGTGTATGGTCTGGCATCTCTCTGTATTGGAGGGGGAATGGGTACAGCAGTTATCCTTAAAAATATTTAAAATAAAAAAGCCCTCGCAATTTTTGTGAGGGCTTTTTTTATGATTTTTAAAAAATCAAAAGTGTGAAGGGCAAATTTATATCAACGCAAACTGTTATGATTAATAAAAAAACTAAAATTAAAATTGATAAATGAAGTTTGTAGATTATTATAAAATTTTGGGTGTAAAAAAAAACGCTACTGAAAAAGAAATTAAAGCTGCTTATCGGAAATTAGCCCGTAAGTTTCATCCTGATTTAAATCCAGATAATAAGAAAGCTGAGCTGAAATTTAAAGAAATAAATGAAGCAAATGAAGTGTTAAGCGATCCTGTAAATCGTAAAAAATACGATAAATATGGTGAAAACTGGCAACATGGGGAAGAATATGAAAAGGCTCAACAACAGCGACAGTCTCACTATCAGTCAACTCAGCAAGGGTTTTCAGGAAATGATTATTCAGACTTTTTTGAATATATGTTTGGGGGGAGACGTGCTTCCTCTCAGCAAGAACATCATCCAATTTTTAAAGGTCAAGATTATCATTCCGAATTACATTTGGATTTAAAAGACGTATATACAACTCAGAGGCAAGTTCTAAGTGTTAATAATAAAAATATACGTCTTACCATACCCGCTGGTGTGGAAAATGGACAAGTAATTAGAATTAAAGGAAAAGGTGGTGCAGGATTTAATGGTGGACCAAATGGAGATCTTTTTATTAAGTTCGTAATAAATAATCGGACAGATTTTAAAAGAGACGGTAATAATTTATATGCAAATGTGGATTTGGATTTATACACTTCTCTTTTAGGTGGAGAAATTATGGTTGATACTTTTGATGGTAAAGTCAAACTTAAAATAGTACCAGAAACGCAAAATGGAACTAAAGTAAAATTAAAAGGAAAAGGGTTTCCTATTTACAAAAAAGAAGGAGAGTTTGGCGATCTTATTATCACATACAACATTAAGATACCAACAAACTTGAGCAAAAAAGAAAAGGAGCTATTTAAAGAATTGCAAAAAATAAGGTAATATGGAAAAAAATCTAATAGCAATAACAACTCTTTGTTCATACTATGAAATTGAACTCTCATTTATTGATGCTTTGCACAAAACCGGACTTATTCAAATTGTAATTGTGGAACAAAATCAATTCATACATTATGACCAAATTGGAGAACTCGAAAAAATGATTCGGCTTCATAACGAGTTGAATGTTAACATAGAAGGCTTGGATGTTATATTTAATCTGTTAGAGAAAGAAAAAGAGTTGAAAGAAGAGTTAAATGCTCTCAAAAATAGATTGAAACTTTATGAAAACGATAATATTTAGGGTTAATTTAAAATGAGAAAAATTCTTATAATACTTTTTGCGGTAATTTCATTATCCGCTTATTCTCAGAAGGATAAAATGCAAATCGAAAAAACACCTCTTGATTTTAAGAATTTATTTTATACTACAACAGATGATAGTGTATCATGTTATAGAATCCTGTCAATTGATTCTGCACCAAATGGCGATTTAAAATGGAATAATGATATTAATATAGTTATACGTCGTAGTTCTGATAATGGATAATCTTGGTCTGAAATTGAAACTGTATTAGATTATCCTATCGGAAAATCAGCTTCGGACTCATCTATGATTGTTGATAAAATTGATGGTACTTGGATGATAAATAGTCGTATAAATGATAAAGGATTTAGATTTGTCCATACTTCTGTTGATGGAGGTGCAACATGGCTTTCTGAAACCCGACTCATTACTTATAGATCCTGGCTGTAATGCCAGTTTTATTAGATATACATCAGTTAATGATGGTGGCTTGCAAAGACTAAATATAAAAAGACTCAATATTAATCCCGAACTTTATCTTTAATATACGATTTACATTTGAGAATAATCTTATCTTTGCAATATGAAAAATGACATTAGAAAATCGAGTGTATTACTATTAATAGCAATTTATTGCTTTGCAATTGGTAATATTACAAAATCGATTAGTCATTATAATATTCAAAATCCTCAAGCTACGCAACAACAAGAGTGTTTTGGGACTGTTTCCACAAATCTTTTTTGTTACACTTCACAATCAGAAACTACGATTAGTAATTTTAATGATTTTCCTTCTCCAAATTTTAAAAATTCATTTACCAGTCTTTGGGCTATAAACAAAACGGTTGAACAATCTTTTGAAAGAGCATTCTCACAATATGCTTTTATTTATAAAAACTTTTTGATACGATATCGGAAAGCCAATATCATTTTTCCTTTTCACTGCTTTTGGTAATTCGTTTTTAATAGGCTAATTCTATTTTGAGGATTGGTCGAAACTTGTGGTGCATTGTATAACAACTGCAATGCAGAATTAACAACAAATAAATTTTAAAATATTAGAAATGGATGTAAGCAGTATCATTATTGGTGCTATTGTGATAGCATGCTGTATTGTGCCTTTTGTTGTAATTGGACAAAACAGAAAAAACACAGAGAGAAAAACAATACAATCATTTATAAACATTGCAAAACAACATAATTGTAATATTAGTAAACACGAAATTTGTAGTGATTTTATAATTGGAATTGATGAAACCAACAAAACAGTATTCTTTCTAAAAAACTTGAAAGACAATGTCGTTGAGCAATGCATAAATCTTGCAGAAATACGAACCTGTAAAGTTAAAAACTCGTCAAGAACTGTTGCTAATCAAAGTGTAATTGATAGATTAGAATTGAATTTTATTCCAAAAGATAAAAATAAAAAAGAAATTACATTAGAGTTCTTTAATTCTGATATCAAGATGCAACTTGGCGGAGAATTTGAATCAATCCAAAAATGGTCTAACCAAATCAATGAGTGTCTGTAAAAATCAAAACCTAAAATAAGAATCTACTCCGAAAAGTCAATTTCACTCATTTTCGTCCCTAAATCCCTTAAAGTTGGCTTTAGCAGAGTGCTGATTATTAGGCTTTTTTCTTCAGGGATAAAGGGTAGAAAAAGACTAATAATCATCATTTGAGGGTTTTTGGAGTGGACTCAAATAATAATAGCATACAAGATATATTCACACTGTATGATTGTTTTGAAAATATTTTGTGTTCTTTTATTTCGTATATATGTATGGTCAATTGATAGCCACGTAGAGACGTAGAATTGTACGTCTCTACTTCGTGGTTAAACCTCACAAAATCAATATTATATTGTTGTAAAAAACCACCAATCACTTTTGAAAATCCTCAATTAATCCCTCCACAATCCATTTTGCCAAAGCTTTGCGATTGTCTGGTTTAATAAATCGTTTTCTGTCTTGCTCGTTTTGAATATTCCCTAATTCGATGTAAACAGCTGGAGGTAGCACCTTACGAATAACTAATAAATTCCTTGCTGATACAGTACCTTTATAACCTCTATTTGGTTGAAATTCGGCATATTTAGCTGCAAATGTGCTTTGTAAAGTTGTTGCAGTTGTTTTGCCTTTTTCACTGCCAGGAAAGTGATAAAAAAACACATCTACATTAGTTCCTGTTGAGCGAGAATCGAGATGCACAATTATTACTCTTTGATATTTGTAGTCTCTATTTTCTGCATATAGGTTGTTTACAGCATCAGCACGTTGTATTAGTCTTTGCGTTTGATTTCTTGGAATTTCATCTTGAGGTAAACAATACTCATCATAGTCTATGTCTAAAAGCTCATCATCTCTTATACCATCGTCCGGATCGTTTATTATCATAAAAAACTTACCCCCGTGAGCCTCTATCTTTTTTGCTATTCTTAAAGTGATATCGTAGGCATATTCATCTTCGCTGATTTGTTTTCCGTTGATTTTTGTTACTGCTCCTGGATCGGGACCACCATGACCACTAATAAGGTAAAATACTGCACCTTGTAGTTGAGTGTCAATTATTGAATCTGCTAATTCTAAGTGTTGATAGCTTATAGTCGAATCGTTTGTAATGCTGTCCGTAAGTGAAACAATATCATTATTAAATTCTTCAATAAAAACTGGAAGATAGTAAGTCTCTCCCTTTATAAGTTGATTTTTTTCTTTGATTTTATCACTGTTTAAAGTCTTAAAGGCATTATAATAATGTTTGGCAGGATACCCGTTTTCTCTTAAAATTTTATATATTCCATCGCCTTTTTTGGCGACAATAGATTTAAGACTATCAAGTACTTGCGAAAAAGTGGGATTACTAATTATTATAATTAGTGAAAATATGCAACAAACTGTTTTAATTTTACTCATATATTGTACAAAAATAAAAATCTTTAAGAAAATTTCTATAAAAAATATGCATATATGCTGTTTTTATGTTAAAAAATGATAATTTTGCAAAAAAGTTTTTATATTATAAGTAAATGATAAAGATAACATTACCCGACGGATCGGTTAGAGAATATGAAAGTGGAGTTACTGGCTATGCTATAGCAGAGAGTATTAATCGTAACTTGGCTAAAGAAGTATTGTCTGTATCAGTAAATGACGAATTATGGGATTTGACTCGTGAGATTACCCAAGATGCTTCTATCGTCTTGCATAAGTTTGACGATAAAGAAGGTAAACACGCTTTTTGGCATACATCTGCTCATATAATGGCAGAAGCTATTGAGTCTATCTTTCCAGGAACTAAATTTGGGATTGGACCTACAATCGAAAATGGTTTTTATTACGATATAGAATTGCCAGAAGGTAAAGTGCTTTCAGAAAAAGATTTCCCTAAGATCAATAAACGGATGCTTCAGTTGTGCCAAATGAATAATCCAATAAAACGAAGTGATATATCTAAAGCAGACGCAATAAAATATTTTACAGAAAAAGGTGATGAGTATAAGCTAGAGTTAATATCCGAACTTGAAGATGGAGTTATAACACTATATTCTCAAGGTAATTTTACCGACCTCTGTAAAGGACCACATTTGCCTTCAACTCGTTATATTAAAGCTATTCAGATTTTAAGTCTAGCTGGTGCATATTGGCGTGGCGACGAAAATCGTAAACAATTAACTAGAGTTTACGCAATTAGTTTTCCTAAACAGAAAATGCTTACTGAGTATCTTGAAATGCTTGAGGAAGCAAAAAAACGTGACCACCGCAAAATTGGTAAAGAGCTTGAGTTATTTCACTTTTCGCCTAAAGTTGGAATGGGATTACCTCTATGGTTACCTAGAGGAACTGAATTACGTGACAGATTAGAGTTGTGGTTAACTGCAGAGTTAAAAAAGAGAAACCACGAGATGGTAAAGACTCCTCATATTGGTAATATTGAACTGTATAAAACATCAGGGCATTACGATAAATATGGGCAAGATTCTTTTCAAGCAATACAAACCCCCGCTGAAGGTGAGGCTTTTATGCTTAAACCTATGAATTGCCCACATCATGTTGAGATATTTAAAGCTAGACAGTACTCATATCGTGATTTACCTTATAGAATGGCTGAATTTGGTACAGTATATCGTTATGAACAGCATGGCGAATTGCATGGCTTGACTAGAGTGCGTAGCTTTACACAAGATGATGCTCATGTGTTTTGTAGGCCCGATCAAGTAAAGGATGAATTCAAAAGTATTATTGAACTAATAATGTATGTCTATAAATCCTTAGGTTTTACCGATTATAAAACTCAGATATCTTTGAGAAACCCTGAGGATAAAACAAAATATATTGGAAAGGACGAAAATTGGGATAAAGCAGAAAAAGCAATTCAAGAAGCTGCTTTTGAGATGGGGTTAAAGCCTACTATTGAACTGGGAGAAGCAGCATTTTATGGACCAAAATTAGACTTTGTTGTAAAAGATGCCCTGGGACGTAGCTGGCAATTAGGAACTATTCAGGTCGATTATAATTTGCCCGAAAGATTTGGGCTAGAGTATAAGGGGGCAGATAATCTATCGCATCAACCGATTATGCTACATAGAGCAATATTTGGCTCAATGGAACGGTTTGTGGCTGTATTAATTGAGCATACTGCAGGAAAATTTCCATTATGGTTAACCCCTGTACAGGTTGTGTTACTGCCAGTTAGTGAAAAATATAACGATTTTGCAAAAAAAGTTTCAGAATTGCTAAAAAATTACGATATTCGCAGCAAAATTGATGACCGAAATGAAATGATAGGTCGGAAAATTAGAGATAATGAATTGCAAAGAATACCTTATTTACTGATTTTAGGCGAAAAAGAAGCTGAGTCAGGTAATATTTCTGTTAGAAAACAAGGAGTTGGAGATAAAGGAGAAGGAGATATGGGAAGTATGAGTATTAAAGATTTTGCTGAAATAATTAATTTAGAGATAAATGAATATTTTGAAGAGTAATTTCTGAAAAATAAAATAATAATTAAATTAGAAGGAGGAACAAGTTATAGCTTATCAAGGTAGAAAAATGCAAAGACCCTATAGAAGAGTCAAAGAAGACGAACATCGTATAAATAAAAATATACGAGCTCCGTTTGTTAGGCTTGTTGGTGATAATGTTAGTAATCAGGGGATTGTGAGTCTTAGAGAAGCACTCGATGCTGCTGAAGAACTTGCTTTAGACCTTGTTGAAATTTCACCAAAGGCAGAGCCACCTGTTTGCAAAATAATAGATTACCAAAAGTTTTTGTATCAACAAAAAAAGAGACAAAAAGAAATGCAGAGTAATGCTCAAAAAGTAGTGCTCAAAGAAATTAGGTTTGGTCCTAATACTGATGACCATGACTATAATTTTAAGCTTAAGCACGCTATAGGTTTTTTGCAAGACGGAAATAAGCTTAAGGCTTTTGTATTCTTTAAAGGAAGATCTATCATTTATAAAGAAAAAGGAGAAATTTTGTTGCTTAGACTTGCTCAAGATCTCGAAGAGTATGGCAAAGTTGATCAGTTGCCTAAATTAGAAGGAAAAAAAATGCAAATTATTATATCACCAAAAACGGCAAAGAAAAAATAACAATTTAAAAATTAATGCAATGCCTAAAATGAAAACTAAGTCCGGTGCAAAGAAAAGATTTACTATTACTGGTACCGGTAAAATTAAAAGGAGACATGCTTATAAAAGTCACATCCTTACAAAAAAATCAACAAAGCGTAAAAGAGCTTTAAGGCACTATACCACTGTTGGTCCTAGCGATGTGAAAAATATTAAGTTGTGTCTAGGAATGAAGTAAAAAGTAGTTTAATAATCAGAGTGATTTAGCTGAAAGATTCGTCAGCTGACGGACGCTAAACATTCACAAAACGTAAAATTATGCCAAGAAGTGTTAATGTAGTTGCTTCAAGAAACAGAAGAAGAAAAGTTCTTAAGCAAACAAAAGGGTATTTCGGTGCTAGAAGTAAGGTTTGGACAGTAGCAAAAAATGCTTACGATAAAGGACTGACTTATGCATATAGAGATAGAAGAAATAAAAAGAGAAGCTTTAGAGCTCTTTGGATACAGCGTATAAACGCAGGAGCTAGATTGAATGGAATGTCTTATTCACAGTTTATGGGTAAAATTCATGCAAATAATATTGATTTGAATAGAAAAGTTTTAGCCGATTTGGCGATGAACCACCCTAAAGCTTTTGAAGCTATTTGTAATAAACTGAAATAAATAGATAATTATTGCCGATTTTGGGTAAATGCTCATCTTTTTGATGAGCATTTTTTTTGCCCCTCACTTTATAAAGAGAAATAGCAAAGCTTAAACATATACCATTAAGATTTTTGCAACGATAAATACTCCTGTGAGTAGGATTAGTATTAGAGCGATTATTGCAAATCTTAAAAAAGAATATGTCGCCTGTCTTTTGTTACTGATATTTGATCTTGTGTTACTCATAAAATTGATATTTTACACTTAAATATTATGTAAATTTATCTATGTTTTTTTGTTAGACTTCTTTATAATAAAACGTTTGGTTTTACCTTTTGGTTGCTTTTATTCCTCTTTTATTTATAAGATATTATTATATTTGTTATATTTGTGGTATTAATTACGAGGAAATGAAGCTTTTCATAGTGTTAGGTAGTTTCTTATTTTGTATAATTCCTGTTTTTTTATTGTCTCAGGAAGTCGATTTGTATTTAATTCCCGAAAACGTAGAAACCCTTATTGGAAATACTGAAAATATTTGTTCGGAACCTATATTGTATGATAATGTTGTCGATTTTCCTGGAATAACCGAAACTAATCGTCGGTTTGGAAACACGAATGATGGACAGGGGATAGCTGACTCTGAGAATATATTTTCTTTTTTTGATATAGACATGGAGCTTGGCTGGAGCAAAACTGCTAAATTTTTAAGCATACCTGTATCGTATTATTATAAGGATTTTGAATTATCATTGAAAATACCTTTTTATTTCCAGCGTCAAGTTTATTATTCGCATGGGTATGTCTCAGCTTATGGACTTGGAGATGTCGTTTTAAGCGGTGCGTGGGAATATGTAGATCAGATGTTCTATAATAAAATCTCAAGTTCATTAAGCTTTCCATCTGGTAATAAAAATAAAACGGTGGATTCCTATCTTTGTCCTTTAGGTACTGGAAGTTATGATCTTATTTTTACGGATATGTTTCAGTTTAATAGACCGCAATATGCAATAAATGCGATATTAACTTATAGATATTCTGGACAGTCAGATAGAAAGGTGCTTATTAATTATCCCGATTTTGCAGGAACTCAAGTAATAAATTATGAGCTGGATAATGGACATACAGTTGTTTTTAATTCATCGGCTAATTATTATATAAACAATTTTGTCTCTGTGTTTGGTGGTTTTACCTTAATAAAAAATATTAGTGGTAAATTGTCAAACGTGCAAACTTACTCATGGAAACCAGACATTGATTACTACCAGTCTATTGGACACTTTCGCGAGTTTCTAATTGTTGATGCTAAGGCTGCTTTGTCTGCAACTTTGTTTGCAACAGATATAGTTTTGGTATTTTCTTATCCCATTTATACTGATTTTAAACAATATAGTGTTGTTGATAATCGTAAATTTGGCTATTATATTAAATTAAGTAGAAATATTTTTTAAATGATGAATACTTTTACTAAAATATCTCTCTTAACGCTTCTTACTTTGGTAGCATGCTTTTTTGTCTCTTGTGAAGATGATGAGGCTTTACAATTAACACCAGTTGCATCTATTAAGTTGGATGTTGTTATTGAGCAATCTAAACTTGAATTTCCAGATACTTTTAAGGCTTTTTTTGAAATTTTAATAATTGAGGATGAAAATAGCAATAGTCAAAGTGTAGAAAAGGACAGTATTGTCTTTGTAGAGCAACCAGATGGAGTGCACAGATCACAGGGGAATATTGAAATCCCAATTAATAAAATAATTGTAATTAATTTAAGAGCAAATATTGGAGAATATAACTTGTATGGTAAATCTGATACACTAAAAGTTTGTGTAGGAGATAACGAAGTTCAAAACATTAAGATTTATCTTAGCACTGGTAATATTATTGTTGATAATGCAGCGCTAGATTTATTGGGATCACAAGCTGTTTTGGTATCAGCAAATATTGCGGATAGAGGTCTGGGTAAGCTTACAGAGTATGGGTTTATCTGGAATACAACAGACGTAACAAGCCTTGAAGAAAATTTAGGGACGGATGTTAATTATGCAGATCATTTTGGCGATTTTCAGTCTGTAATAAGGAATCTTTCTTTGGGGACTACATATTATGTTATTGCTTATGCAACAAATACTACAGAAACTGTTTATAGTCAACAATTTAGTTTTACTACTAATACCAGCACTGATGCAATAGTATTGTTAACTGATGCGGCAACAGATATTGGCCCTTATACTGCAAATGTTAATGCTAGTTTTGTTGATGTTGGAGATAGGGCTGTGTTAAGAAAAGGATTTGTCTGGGCAACATATACTAATCCAGATATTGATACCAATGAAGGACTACGTTTCAAAGGTTCAGGAGTAAATGATTTTAGTGAAAGTTTAAGTGGATTATCAGGAGGTACTCTTTATTATTTAAGATCTTTTGCAGAAACTGTTGAAGGTGATGTCTTTTATAGTAATGAAATTAGTTTTACAACCATTTTACCTACGCCGCCAGAAATGGTAGAGGGATTTGTTGACGAAGTGTCATTGCATACAGCAAAAATTAATATATTTATTATGGGCGATGGAGGTCTTGATATTACAGCAAAAGGTGTTGTATATGGTCAAACTCAAAACCCTAGTCTCGAAGATAATGAGGGGATGACAAATGAAGGTGAAGGAATAGATGAAGTATATAGCGATTTGTCGGGATTAGCTAGTGGTACTTTGTATTATGGTAGGAGTTATGCTGTTAATGATTTAGGGGTTACCTATAGTGATGAGTTTGATTTTATAACATTAACCATTGGAGATATTGGTCCTGGTGGTGGTATTATATTTTATGATGATGGTGTTAGTGGTGGTATGGAAGTGGGAGGAGAGACAACTGAGATGATTATGCAATGGGGGTGTGCAACATCTACTATTGGGGCTAGTGAAACAGCAATGGGCTCGGGTTTGACTAATACTTTAGCTATTGTTAATTTTCATAATAGCTTGCTTGATTATGAGAATAATCCTACTCAGTGTAGCCCTGATAATGATGGGTCAGTGGCTGCTCTATATTGTTATGAATTTAATCAATATGATTGCGATGATTGGTTTTTACCTTCAATAGACGAATTATTACTAATTTATAATAATTTATACCTAAATGGAATTGGACAGTTTACAGATATGTTTCACTATTTATCATCTACAGAAATAGATGCAAGTAGGGCGAAAGCTGTTAGTTTTATGGAGGGATTAGAAACTGAAGATGCTAAAGATATTGAATTTCTTGTTAGACCAGTAAGAAAGTTTTAACCTATATTATTACTTTTTAGCTTGTAATCAACTTATAATATCAGAACAACTGACCCAAGCGGGTTTATGATTATACCATTTTATACTTTAACGTAAGATTGTTATTAGGAAATTTAGTTTCGGTATTGCTTATCATATCGCATGATTTTTAAAACTACATTATATGTGCCGCTTTATGATTATATGATATAACCCGCATTATTCATACGATTAGCTTTGTGTAGCTGGTAGGCGTCTAAACTTGCAGATATATCCTTATATTTACTCACATTTTTATTATATTTATAGGTGTTCGTGAGCTAAAGGTTCAAGAGTTTCGCAACGAAGCAGATGCACAAAGATAATTGTAAGCTTTCTCAAAATTTGACTAATAATAAAACCACAAATACCTTGTCAAGCCCCTGACTAACAACTCATTATAAACCAACCAAGAATAATGCGATGAATAATGCGGGATAAAATTATAAGCTGCCCTTTCAGGACGCAAATTCCAGTTAGTTCATGGAAACGAGGCGTTGCCTCGTTTTAATTTAAATCCGACTTTCAGCCTGATTTAGAGTATGCATCGCTTTTGCCAAAAGCAAGATTTGTATCCTTAAGGCTGAAAGCCTTATTTATTATAACCAGATGCGAAGCTTCTGGTTATAAATCGAATACAAATGGCGTCCTGAAAGGGCAGCTTAACATATATATACATAGGTTTAGAAATGATGATAGTCTTTTTGCCTCGTTTTAGTGTCTTTTTAAAAACCTAACACCAATGAATAAATATTTCTGTAATTATCTAATTTGCAATCAATTAAATGAATTTAAAATAATTATGGGTCAGTTGTTCTGAATTTGCTAATTTGTTGTAAAATAATTACATAACTGCAGGCACAGATGTCTGGCGACTACATAAATTTATTGGGTTAGACCTCAACAAAATCTATTGCTTGTTCTTTTACATGGGTAATTTTGCCATTTTCACAATTATACACTTTGCCTGGGTACTTTTTTAATATATTATAGTTATGCGTAACCATAACTACTGTTTTGCCAATATCTTTTAGTTTATAAAGAATATCCATTATTTGTTTAGCACTGTCAGGATCTAAGTTGCCTGTTGGTTCATCAGCAAAAATTATCGGCGGATTATTGAGCATTGCTCTGGCTATACTAATAGATTGTTTTTCGCCTCCTGATAGTTTTGATGGATTAGCAAGTTTTTTGTTAAGCATTCCTACACTTTCGAGTACTTCGCTAATTCTTGTGTCTATATCTGGTTTGCTTTTCCAGTCTGTTGCTTTGAGTACAAAACGGAGGTTTTCGTAAACATTTCTGTCAGACATAAGTTCAAAATCCTGAAAAACCATGCCTATTTTACGTCTAAGTAGCGGGATATGTTTTCTTTTAATGTTTTCAAGCTTATAACCAGCAACACTTGCCGATCCCTGGATAACAGGTAACTCTGCATATAATGTTTTTAATAAACTAGTTTTCCCACTTCCAACTTTACCTATTAAATAAACAAATTCTCCTAAAGTTATATCAATATTTACATCATCTAAAATTAAAGTGTCCTCTTGATAAACTTTAAGGTTTTCCGTTTTGAGAAGTATGGTAGATTCGTCATTCATGATTTTTACTATTTATTTATAAGTTTAAATTTATGTATTACAAATTTAATTATTATATACGTAAATGCGGTTTTGTTTCGTTTAAGAAATAAACAAGTCAGTGTTAATTAAAATTATTCTGAGATGATGTTTTTAATACATATATGTAAAGTTTCACCACGTTGTTAATGAATTTATCCCCCTGCTTTTGCTCATGGAGCTTAGCGGAATGAGCAAAAGCAGGGGGATTTGGTTTTAAAATGATAACTTGCTTAATTTTGTAATCACTTA
>JAQUBO010000259.1 GCA_028686735.1 Bacteroidales bacterium | reverse complement strand
ACTTGAGTTAATTCAAGAAACAGATAAATCATTTTTTTTAACAGGTAAGGCTGGTACAGGTAAATCAACTTTTTTAAAACATATTGTAGAAACAACTTCTAAAAATTTCATTGTTGTAGCACCGACTGGCATAGCTGCGGTGAATGTTGGAGGAGTAACAATTCATTCTTTTTTTCAATTCCCATTAAGACCATTATTACCAGAAGATGAAGACATTAAAATCTTTTGGAAAGATTCAGAGAAAAGAAAAATTATATCAAAACTGGATACTTTAATAATAGATGAGATTTCTATGGTTCGTGCCGACCTTGTTGATGGAATTGATTATTCATTAAGAAGAAACGGAGGTAACCCAAATTTACCTTTTGGCGGAATACAAGTTGTTTTTGTTGGTGATATTTTTCAATTAGAACCAGTCACAATTAAAAAGTCTGGTGAACTAAAAATAATAAATGAAATTTACGGAAGTTCATATTTCTATAACGCAAAAGTATTTGATAAAATAAAGTTGTTTACTGTCGAGTTGAGAAAGGTTTATAGACAGACAGATGAAGCTTTTATTGAACTCTTAGATAAAGTTAGAATCAAAGAAATAAATCAGAATGAAATTGATAAAATAAATGATAGGGTATTTTCAGAAGATGAATTAAAAGCCAAAGAATTTGCAATTACATTAACAACACGAAATGATTTAGCTGAAAAAGTAAATTCTGAAAAACTTTTGGAATTAAACTCCGAACCTTTTTCATTTTTTGCGGAAGTAACAGGGGAATTTGAAGAAAGTAAATACCCCACAGAACCTGAACTAATATTAAAAGAGGGAGCCCAAATAATTTTTATTAAAAATGATTCTGAACAACGTTGGGTAAATGGCACAATTGGCCAAATTCATAAGTTGTCAGACAATGAAATAGAAGTAAAACTTGATGATGACTCAATTCATATTGTAGAAAAAAGAGAATGGGAAAATGTAAAATACCAGTATAATCGCGATAAAAAGAAAATTGAACAAGAAACAGTCGGTACATTTATTCAATACCCATTGAAGCTCGCATGGGCGATAACAATTCATAAAAGCCAAGGCTTAACATTTGAAAATGTTGTTATTGATTTTGGTACTGGTACATTTGCTAGTGGTCAGGCATATGTTGCACTAAGCAGGGCAACAAAATACTCAGGTTTGTTTTTAAAGAAAAAAATGCATTTATCTGATATATATATTGATGATGAAATAAAAGAATTCTCTAAGTCTTTTAACAACAAAAAAGCAATTGATGAAAACTTAATTGTAGGTAAGAAAATATATAATTACAAGAAAAATTTTGACACAGAACGAATAGGTGATTATTATTTCAGTGAAGCGATTAATAGTTTTATAGCTGGTGATTTCAAAGAGACTTTTAATCAATTAATGTTGGGTTTTGAAAAGGTAACTTGTGATTGTGAATTATCAAGATTGGTAAAAAAACACAGTGAGGCCTTAAAAAAATCATTAAAATTATCCTCAATAAACTGTAGTACACAAGAACTTGATTTTATTCGTGCAGTATATTTCTTCTTCTCTGATGAAGATTCAAAAGCTTTACCACAAATTGAATCATTTTTAGAAGATAATGATGAATCAGAAATTGGTCATTATCTAAAAGGACGCATTTATGCTGGTCTTGAAAATATGGAAGGTGCATATTTTGAGCTTGAAAAGGCTTTGAGTTTAAAAGAGACTTCAAGAGTGCTTTATAGAATCGGTAGGTACAAAGAACAAAAAAGTGAAGATTTTGGGATTAATCAATTACTCCAATCTGTAGTTTTAAACTTGTCAAGTTTATGCTGTAATCGTTGGTTAAAAGATTCAGCAGATAAAAGGGAAATTAAACTTGAAACAAATACAAATAAACTTTTAGCAAATTATTTTAACAATAAAACGACAGACGAATATTTAACAACTTTAAATGGTTTACTCAAAAATGGAAATGTTGAATTAAACAACAATTCAACTCTGAGTTCAACTAAAGCTTTTGAAGATTTTTTAAAAACATTAAATAGTGACAGCCATCTTTTTGGAATTTCAGATACAAACATCTCAGATGATTCAGACGATGAGTTTTATGACAATTCAGATAATTTTGATTACTATGATGATTATGACGACTATGGTTCAAGTTATGAAAAGTATGGAGGATATAATGGATATAGTGATGATGTGATTGATGATGCATTTGAAGGTGACCCTATGAATACTTGGAATGTGGATTAATAAAGCACATGCAGCCAACACATGGTATAGTGCATGCGGGTTTCAGAGGTATGCGAGCGTTTGTGCCTCGTAAAAAAGGTCGGTGTAAACTGATAGAAAATCGCTTCGTAATCCCGCACGACACCATACCATAAAACGTTATGCAACAGTTAAAACAACATACTACAATGGAAGATGATAATAAAATTGAATTGATTCCTTTTGGAAATTCGCCAAAAAAGATTGAGACATCAATAGCTGAATTTAATCAGCCTTTAAGTAATCTCCTTACGCATGTTGGATTACCAACTGAAAATGTATTACAACCGATTGAAGAAAGAAGAAAAGTGATTTTTTCTCTCGAAAGTGCATTAGAAGTACTACCTTATGAAAAAAGGGAAAAGGCATACTATTTATCAAAATTTACAGTAGCAGTAACTGTAGGATTATTTGATGGAGCCTTAGCTTTTCTGTGGGATGAGACAATTAAAGCATTAAGGCAATTAATTATTAAGTTTGATTTGGAATACTTTTATAGCGTCGCTGGAGAATTGGCATCAAGATATAAACGACTTAATGGGAAAGATGACCTTGAAGCTATTTCTGACTATGATTTATTAGAAATATGTAGAAGAATAGGAATAATAAATGATGTAAATTTTAAAAGACTAGAGCATGTAAATTACTTTAGAAATCATGCTAGTTCAGCACATCCAAATGATAATGAAATATCAGGAATGGATATGTTAAGTTTTCTTGAAAACTGCTTGAAATATGCGATTACGGCTGAACCAGATATTTCCGCAGTTAATGTTAAAAGACTGCTTGATAATATTCGTAAAAATGAAATCCCGAACGAAGACTTTGAACATATAGGAAAAGATGTTGCAAAATTACCACAGGAAAGGATAGATGATATTCTATTAACCTTATTTGGGACTTTTTGCTCCCCAGAACAAGAACAAAAGACACTAGAAAATATTGAAGGAATATGTCCTTATATTTGGAATGCATCAACAGAAGCAACAAGGTATAAAATAGGTTCAAAATTTGGACTTTATAGAGTAAATGGTGATATAAAAAGAAAAGATTCAACACAAAAATTTCTTGAAATAGTTGAAGGAGAAGGCTATAAAGACGAAGACAGCCTGTCTGCTGAATTGCTAGAAAAACTTGAAAATCTAAAAAGCGTTCATTTTGAATGGAATAATTTTTATAATGAGTATTCACATGCAAAATCAATCGACAAGTCTTTATCAAATAAAGGCATACCTGCTGCTGCAAGGAAAATCTTTGTCAAAGTAATTTGTATCTGTTACGCAGGAAATGGAAAAGGATATAGAAAAGGTGTTGATGAACGAGCTTTAGAATATTACATTAAATTTATTAAACTATTTACAGTGGCAGAAACTATTGATTTCTTAAACCTGTTCTCTGATTCTGAATTCACAAAAGATTTAAACAAAACTATACCTGACCAAAGAATAAGAAAAATTGCTATAAAACTGAAGTCAACAACAACAGATGTACATATTAATAAAGCCTTAGATGTGATAATTGATTTTCCAGAAAGAGTACTAAGTAAAGTTTCAAGTGACTCAAGATATAAACAACCAATGAAATTTGTAAAATAACCGTTGCATAACAAGGGGTGTAACCAATTTGGGCTGAATGGGTTAGGTAAGCGGTTAGCACGAAGGGAGCTTCTTAACGGGGGATAAATCCCAGCTCCGCTCACCCAAACTGGTCACACCCCCAGCCGTTACCACCAATGCTAAAAAGACAGACGACACAGCAAAACAATGACTGAAAATGAACTCAACATACAGACCATATTGACCAAGCGGACAGACTTTCAAGCTGACCGTGTTTTGCTATTGGGACAGGTTACAGAAGGAAAAGAAAAAGCCGACCCTTCGCGTTTTTTAAAATTTCTTTTAGCTAACCCGCATTGCACACATTTGGATTTGCCCCACCCGCAAGTCAACGCTTCGCAAATCCAAAAGATTGCAATTTTTGCCAACCCACTATCAACTTCAATCTTAGAGTATGGCGACAAATAAACATGCAACCATACGATACCATGCCCTTGACAGATGTTTTAGTAACTA
>JAQUBO010000258.1 GCA_028686735.1 Bacteroidales bacterium | reverse complement strand
AGTGGGCAAAGAAGATGTATGAAGCAAATCCACCCACTCTGGAGGAAGCCATGCAGATGATCGGCTTCTTTATCCGCAAGATGTATGGCGAGTCTCCCCACAGCGGACTGAAAGGCAAGACTCCATGGTCAGTGTATAATGCGGTCAAGCCTCCTGATGAGCAGAGAATGGAAGCCAAGCGGCTCAACTTCCTGATGATGTCCGAGAAACGAAAGACCCTACGCAATAACGGTATCGTCCTTAACAAGCTGATGTACTGGCATACGGCTCTGATGGAACACATCGGCAAGGAAGTCCTGATCCGCTACGATATGGCAGACCTGCGCTGGATCGTGGTCTATGACATGCAAGATAACTACATCTGCCAAGCTGAAGTACGCAGATCTCAAGACCCCTTCGTGCATCTCGATAAAAGCAATCCCATCTCACAGGCCGAGCTCAATAAGGAATGCAAGGAGATCAAACGCTACCATAAGCAGATCGAGCGGCGCACCAAGCTTACAGTCCGCCATAGCTCGGATGTGGTAGAGAACCAATTAAGGCCTCTGCTGATGACCACCGCTAACCCCACCTTCATCCAACCGCCGATGCTTGAAGCTCCCAAGCCGGGTACCGAACAGGAGATGGCGAGACTGGAGCAGATGGTTATCCATAAGCAGGTTCAGGAAAGCCAAGAAGCTCCTGAGCCGACTGTAGAGATGGCAAAGCTGGAAACAGAAATCATCCCGGAACAAACTAATAATAGCCAGATCATCAAGGCTGATGTGAGTTTAAAAGAGATGCTGAAACGGATCGGAGTAGAGAGGAGATAAGAATGGAACAAGGTAAACTAATTCAAACCATCAATGTAATCAAAGCTCAAGAGTGCATCGACTTCCTGCTCACTCGACCCAAGCAGGAGATAGTCGGGCTGGGCATGCTCTATGGCAAGCCCGGACTCGGTAAAACCACCTTCGCAACCAGAACGGCCTTCCGCAATGGCTATACCTACCTGCGATTGGAGGCCACTTCCACCCCCAAGACCTTCGCTAAAGACCTGCTGACCAGCCTATATCGTAACTACTGCATCGGGGACTTTATCCCTCATGGATCGACCAACACACTCTTCAAGCAATGCATCCAGATACTTTGCGAACAAGAAGATGCGGTTATCATCATCGATGAGGTCGACTATGCCTTCCGTTATCACCAGCTGTTGGGTTCGATCCGGGACCTGGCTGACGAGACCCTGGCGGTAATCCTGCTAATCGGGATGCAAGAAGCCAAGGATAAGCTATCCCGCATCGATGCCCACTACTTTGACCGCTGCAACTACTTTTACGAATTTCAAGATAATACCAAGGAGGATATTATGCAAGTCACCAAGAAAGTGATGAGTGATCCGGTCGATAAGACCACCACAGACTTAGTCTGGAACTACAGTAAGGGCAACCTGAGACAGGCCATTAAGGTCATACATATGCTGGAAGCCCGCCCTAACAAACAAACCCCCTTATCTGAGCTAGTGCTCTCGGAGGCCTTATGACACAGCAAGATCTGGTACGCCGCTTCATTAACCAGTTCAGACGCCCCTTCAACCAAAAAACGGTCTGCGATATGACCGATGTTCCCCTACGGATTGTAGCCGGAGTTATGCACAAGATGCTTGCGGAAGGCAATATCAAGCGCATCTGCCAGGATGAG
This sequence comes from Bacteroidales bacterium, assembly GCA_028686735.1. Classification (GTDB taxonomy): domain Bacteria; phylum Bacteroidota; class Bacteroidia; order Bacteroidales; family ML635J-15; genus Bact-19. The sequence goes on along the minus strand of JAQUBO010000258.1, from coordinate 2,695 downwards.
GAGATCTATGTCTATGCCCACCGTTACGACTTCAAACTGGCTAACGCACTGACCCATAAGTTAGACTTCAGTAAAATGGAATGCGCTAATCTGGTTAAGGTTATATCCAAGCAGAAGATCGGCAATATCCGCCAACTGGCTGATATCTATGGTCGCAGCAGGCAGTGGATATACCTCTATCTGGAAGCGATGGCTTCGGTTAAGGTGATCGGTATCGATCAGAACGGATATTGCGTACTTAATCCCCAAAACATCCCCATGGTGGGATCGATTGTGATCAAGGGTATCCTGAGTGAGCTGCGTAGCAAGGCTGGGATACCACCCAAGCAAAGAGCGCCATATAGTCCCAGGAAGCGCATGAATCAGTTAGAACAAGCACTGTAAGACAAGCTAATCGGGGGCATTCTATGACACAGGAACAGAGAGAACGAAAACTACGGCAAGAGATTCACGGCCTTAGAGTCAAGAAGTTCCACTGGCCGATGGACGCCTTCAAGTTCATCATGAATGGCATGGGCTATGGCGAATCGCTCAAAGCCCTATCCGAGGATAAGCTGATCGAGTTCAAGGCCATTATGCTCAAGTACCGCAGACATGGCCGACCTCTCGAATACAACTACGACAAGCAGGGCAAGTTCATGCACGCCCTGATGAAACAGGCAGGCTGGACCGAGTCCCAGCTGCGGGCATTCACGATAAGTCACTTTTCTAAAAGCCACTGGAACCTGCTCAACAAGAATGAGCGGAGAGCGGTCATCGCCATGTTCCAGTCCTACATCAAGAAGCAAGAGATCAATCAATCACCAAATAAACAAAGCGATCCTAAGGAGGATTCAAATGAGTAAAGCGAGCAAACCAATCAAAGAACGCACCTTAACCGATGCTCAAGGTAGGGAAATCCCTGTGAAGGTGCTGCACACCGAAATAGTAGAAAAGGATGCCGCAGTCAAGAAAGCGCTGGACTGCGCACTCAAACTGCAAGAACGTATCTTAACCGACAAACAGAAGCTGATCTGCATTGTAGAGAAATACCTCAATGACGCTGCTCGCAGAAACGGCCTGGAATGGAAAGGCAATGCCCTCCTCTTCACCTTCGATGAGAAATACAAAATCGAGATGCGGTTCCGGGAGAAGATTCAATTCGGAATCGAACTGCAACTCGCCAAGCAGAAGATAGACGAGTGCATCAAAGCCTGGTCGGTTGACTCCAACGATAACCTCAAGGCTATCATCAACGAAGCCTTCCAGGTGGATAAGCGTGGTCAACTGGCTCGTTATCGCATCTTCGCCCTGCGTCGTTACAAGATCAAGGACCCGACTTGGAAGGAAGCGATGGAGCTAATCGACAAGGCCATCCTGGTCACTTCTACTAAGCAATACATCTCTTTCGCAGTGCGAGACGAGGCCGGGAACTACAACAAGGTAGTGCTGAACTTCAGTGCCCTGTAGATACTGTCTCATGATAGCCCATCCTGATTTGATCAAAGCAAGGGAGATTGAAATATGGCATCCATAGAATCGATAACAGCAGAGGAGCCAATGAAAGTGTTCGACATCAATCGCAACTACCGGCCTGACGAAGTGGCTGCCGCTCTCCGAGTGAGCAGGAAAACCGTCTATCGTTGGATCAGAGATATTGCCAACCCTCTGCGAGCCTTTCGTACTACTGAAAACGGACAGCTGCGCTGCTCCGGGAAAGACCTCAACCAATATGTCCTCAAGAATCAGGTTAAGCCAGAATATGAGTAACTCCATCGAGTTCCGCATCAAGCGGGACAACTGCAAAGAAGCCTATCTGAACGGCAAGACCGAACCCACTGAGCTGGCGGTGATCTTCGGAGTATCCGATATCACCGTCCGCAAGTGGATTAGGAACGGCAAGTGGGACGAGTTGTTCAAGGAAGAGCGTAAACTCGACCATGAGATCAACTTGGCTCGCAAGAAAGCGCTCATCCAAGCACTCCGGGAATATGCCAAGAACCCTGCCGATACTGCTTTGCAGAGCCTCGTAAGTCTGATCAAGCAGAACCAGAAAGACGCTGAGCCATCCAAGGAACTGAACGACTATATCGTCCGCTTCCTGGATCAGGTGACCGACTTCATGATCGAGAAAGGGCACGAGACCTTGCTTAAGCAGTTCCAGTGCATCGTGATAGACCTGGCCGAGTACTTGAGGACAAGAAATGGATAGATTTACAACCACGGACATGGTTGCCTCCATACACATCCTGCATACCCTCCAACAGCCTACTGATCAAGCGGAGCCGTTGCCTCCGGCTCCGCAGATCCTTCCGGACCCACTACAGCCTCAATCTATACGGCCCGACATGGTCAGTCCTCCGACCTCCGGGTCCCCGACGCCCGTCCCCCTGGGCGTCGGGGGGTTACCCGGTTATGTCTAAGAAGTTCATTCAGCGACATAACAAGGCACTGGCGGAGATCGCATCAAAAACGATCTCCGTCTTGCCTTTTATAGACGATAATCCTGAAGCCAAGACTGACAGGATCAGGCGAACCAACGGAGAGGGCTGGGATGCCTTCTCGTTCTTCTGCCATACCTATTTTCCCCATATCTTCCCACTACCTTTTTGCCCAGCACATGAGACTATGTTCGATGAGACTGATAAGGGCTCAGGCATCATCGCCATCACAGGTTTTCGTGGGCTGGGCAAAACGGTACTCATGGGAGTGGTCT
>JAQUBO010000064.1 GCA_028686735.1 Bacteroidales bacterium | reverse complement strand
ATGGCGTCGCAGTTTGAATCATTTAAAACTCCACTAATTATTATGTTCTCAATACCTTTCTCATTCTCTGGTGTTGTTCTCGCTTTGTGGATTACAGGAACAAATCTTAGTATTATTGCAGCATTAGGGGCAATATTGCTGGTCGGGATTGTAGTTAAAAATGCGATTGTACTTGTTGATTATATTAATCTTATGAGAGATAGAGGATATCAACTTTATGAAGCAATTGCTTTATCTGGAAAATCAAGATTAAGACCTGTACTTATGACTGCCTTTACAACAGGATTAGGAATGTTACCTTTAGCTTTAAGTACTGGTGAAGGTTCAGAAATTTGGAGTCCAATGGGAATATCGGTTATAGGTGGATTAATATTTTCAACAATACTAACTCTTATTGTGATACCTGTAATTTATGCAATATTCGAAAAATCAGGAGAGCGAAAAAAACAAAAACAGGCTTATCGTAAAGACTTTATGTTTATGGAGGAGTAGATGAAAAAAAATTAAAACATAAAACATAGAGCATGGAAAAATATTAATCCCATGCACTGTGTTTATGTTTTTATAATAAAATAAGAATGGTTTGACAATTACAAATTATTAAAACTTAAAAACATGAAAGCAATATTTATTATATTTAATCAAGCTTTAACCGAAAAAGTTGAGTATATGCTCGACATGCTTGAAGTACGTGGTTTCTCACAGTGGGAAGGCATACAAGGTCGGGGAACTAAAGATGGAGATCCACATTATGGAACTCACACTTGGCCAGAAATAAATACGGGAACTATAGCAGTTGTCGAAGATGATAAAGTTGATAATATCCTCGAAAAAATTAAGAAAATTGACGAAATCAACGAACAAGTAGGTATTAGAGCTTTTGTTTGGGATATCGAAAAAAATGTGTAGAACCTAAGTGACTCAAAAAAACGTCCACTAATTTATTTTTTATCTTTTCTTTGTGTCTTTTGTGTTTCTTTTGTATCATTTCGATTGACCACAAGTTGTCGCAACTTCCTCGGGAAATTGGTCTATCCATACCTTTTAGTACAAAACCCCACATCTCAAATTACACTAACCCGCATTATTCATGCGATTAGCTTTGTGCAGATACACCTGTGCTGAGTTTATCGAAGTAAGGCGTCTAACTTTGCAGTTATACAAATGTATTACAATAAGTTAGTAACGCAGTAAATACACAAAGATAATCGCAAGCAACACTTTTATTTGGGGACACTAATACCAATATGATATCAAAACACCCGATAAATTCTGTATCTTTTCCCGTTTTACTGCTCTTGAAATTTTAACCGTAACTGGTGCTATGCTGAAAATTTAAAGATTGTAAAACAAAAAAATATTTTAAATTTATTTCGGTCGTTTTGATATCAAATTGGTATAATACAATTAGATAAACATTGTAAACAATTGACAATCAGATATTAGCCTGTGTTTTTACATTAACAGCGGTGGATAATGCGGGCTAAAACTTTATCATATAATTTTTGTTTTGTAGTCCGTAGGACTTCAATGTCAATAAAAAATAACAATTAACTTCCTATTTTGTCCGTAGGACATAAACATTTCTGATTTTTTTCTGCAAATAAACTTAGTACATGACAAAAATTAGTAATCAATTATAAACTAATCACTTATTGTTAATTCATCATCAATAAGTAATGCTAAAAGCCTTGCATAAAACTTTACTATTAAGCACCTTAGGTGTTTTTCTGTTTTTGGTTATAAAACCAAGGGAGTAAGGGTGAAATATAACTTTTGCTCACAAGTTTATGCCCTACGGGCAAAGTTTTCTAATGAGTATGTTTTTTTATTGATATATATGTCCTACGGACAAAAAAACAGTTTGTAAATCTAACCCGCATTATTCATGCGATTAGCTTTGTGCAGATACACCTGTGCTGAGTTTATCGAAGTAAGGCGTCTAACTTTGCGGTTATACAAATGTATTACAATAAGTTAGCAACGCAGTAGATGCACAAAGATAATTGCAAGCAACACTTTTATTTGGGGACACTAATACCAATATGATATCAAATTGGTATAATACAATTAGATAAACATTGTAAACAATTGACAATCAGATATTAGCCTGTGTTTTTACATTAACAGCGGTGGATAATGCGGGCTAAATAGTAAAGAAACCACGAAAGAGGAACGACCAAAGTGGTCTTTCCTGTTGCTTTGTAATGTTTAAAAAACTTGGAGTGAGCAACTTGTTTTGAGCGTTCTCGAATATAATTTTCAAACCACACTAATGCAACTCGTACAGATATTGAAAAATGCAAAGCCACCGAATAGTACCCTCTGATATACAATCTTTTACATAATGTAAATGAACCTAATTGCACCCTATTGCAATTACATGGGAAATGTACAAATAAAGATCATTGCAGCAAGGTAAAATAACTTAAAATAAAGCTCTAAAAAAGTTCTGAAGTGTCAATATTTGGATGCTATATTATTGCAATTACTGTTTTATTGTTACAGGATGACACAACTAAAATATAATAAACAGCATCTCAGTACGTTGGTTGTGTTTTGAAATTGATAGCATTGACTGGAATTACAAAAAGAATATTGGAATTGATGATGTTTGGCCTCAAGCATATCACCTATTGACAAACACAAAGTGCTATTATGATATAACAATTGAAGAAATCAAAGAAAATGACTACATCAATAAGAAATATCAGGTTAGCTCACCAGAAAGAGATTTGATCCAGAAGTTTTTTAAACCAGGCGATGAAACAAGCGGATTATTTATGTCCTCAACTGATATGATAGAATATATATCACAATATTCGTCAATAAGAATAAATCCAGTACAAGTAGGCCGAGAATTAAAATTTCTTGGATTTACTCGAAAAGCTAAATTTATAAATGGAAATGCAAAATATGGTTATATAGTTGAACAAATTTACAAAAAAGAGTGAAAATCACTTACAAGCTTTCAATAATACTCTATAATCGTTGATAATACATAGATAGAGCATTGTAAGTTTTGATTATTTAAGATTACAAGGAGTTACAAGCGTTCAATGGAAACATGAAAACTTGCAACTCTTTTATGTAAAAAATAAAGATAGTTGCAATGCTAAACAGCTTTAGCCATAAGCCGTATAGCGTTTTATTGTAGGCTTGAAGGAGAAAAACGCGAAAAAAAAGTTTTATGCAAAAAACATGTTAAAAAAAACTAAACGAGAAAGATATAAATTGATTATTAGAAAAACTAACAGGACTAGGCAAGAACCAGATTTATTGTCTGGCACTAAAATCGTGTAGTTTATTGCAGTTTAGAAAAAATACTGAAAACAATATATTTACTATTTAAGAAAGCTTACCAGTTCTCTTTTTTATTATATTCAATAGTTTATAATTTATTATAAACAAATTTTTTTTTGTTTTTTTATATCAAACCGCATATTTATTGATTTAACTTACTAGCTTTATCTATAAAGGGAGAGTAATGTGTAATATTTGTTTTATTGCTGAAATACTATTTTATTTTATTATAAATAATCTTTTTTAAGTTTAAAACAAATGTTTTTTTATATTTCCTAAATTTATATGTTTTTTTTATATCCAACTTGTGTTGTGAAATTTGCATCATATTATCCAATTTTTCATTATCTTTGGTTTTAATTGGTAATGAAGTTTAGTACGTTGGTAGAAAATATTAGAATGAAGAGTATTAATTTTTAATTTTAATAAAATGATAACAAAAGATTTACAAATTAGAACGTTTTTTATTGTGTTGCTGTTTGGAATAAGCGGTATTACAATGGCACAAAATATGAATAATTATATTGCTCTTAATGTGCAATGTTGGCAAAATATTAATATGGATTTTGTAGCTTTTTCTGACAATACGCCTGTAAAAATAGTGACTGGCGACCAAGAGTATAATATACTTGTAGGTACAGAATGGACATCTTATCAACAATATGTTTCAGATTCAACAAACATGTTTGTTTATGGCAATCTTAAAGGGTTTAATTGTTCTGGAAATTACGAAAACATTACAGGTATAGATGTTAGTAAAAATAGGAATTTAAAGTTTCTTAGTTGTGCTAATAATAAAATCAGCACCTTGGATTTGAGCCAAGATACGGCTTTAACGATACTCGAATGTTACAACAACCCATTTACTACCGGAACTTTAGATGATTTATTCTGCTCTTTGCCAATCAAAGCTGGTTGTAGTCAAGGGGAAATTTATCTTTTAAATAGTGTTTCAGATGCAAATTATGAAGAAGTGATAGCCTCTAATACTCAAAATGCAATCAATAAAAATTGGGAGATATTGTATTATGATTCGGAGTCCTATGTACCTGAAACTACTGGTAATTTTGAATGTAATAATTTGCCTATTACACAGGAACGCTACATTAGTATTATGGTGCAGAGCGGACAAAACATAGAATTGAATTTTGCTTCCAGTGTCGCTAATACTCCCGTAAAAATAATTAGCGGCACGCAAGAATATAACATATCTGTAGGTACAGCATGGACAGGTTTTCAGAACTATACTGCTGAGAACGGAACAATAATCGTTTATGGTAACATAAATAAATTTGACTGTTCTGGAAACAACGAGAAAATTACGGGTTTAGATCTTACTCAAAATGCAGGCTTGATTAATGTTATATGTTCTAATAATAAAATTAGTAACTTGGATTTAAGTTTAAATATGCTTTTAACGGAACTTAACTGTGCTAATAATCAACTTGAAAAGTTAGATTTAAGTAAAGATACGGCACTAATAGATTTAATAATTTACAACAACTTGTTTACTACAGACAATTTAGACACTCTTTTTTGTTCTTTGCCCGACAGAACTGGTTTTGAAAAGGGTTATGTTTACCCTTTAAATAATGTTTCAGATGTTAATTATGAAGATGTTTTAGCTACCAATTCTGAAAATGCACTAACTAAAAACTGGCAAATAAAATTTAATGAGACTCAAACCGATATACCCTCAACTACGGGTAATTATGTATGTAGTATTGTTGTTACTGGTGTAACTTTAACACCTACAATGGATACTGTAGAGTTGAATACGACCACTCAATTAACTGCTAATCAACAACCAATAAATGCAACTAATACAAATATAATATGGAGCAGTAGCAATGAAAATATTGCTATCGTAGATAACAATGGACTTGTAACTGGTATAGCTCTTGGTAATGCAATTATTACCTCAACTACCGAAGATGGGGGTTTTGTTGCAAACAGTGCTGTTTGCGTAATAAACTCAATGAATATTAAAAATTCTGAATATCTACAAAATATTAAAATTTATCCAAATCCGTTAATAGATCAATTACATATAGAAACCGTGGAGAAAGAAATTAATGTTAAGATATACAACTTGCAAGGAAAATTGATGTTAGAAGCTAAAAATAATAAAAATGTTTCTGTATCTCATATGCCAGCAGGAATATATATACTTAAAATAATAACAAATAAACATATATACAGTCAAAAAATAATAAAAGAATAAGAAATTTAAGAAATGTATTAACGCAAATAAATATTATAACATTATGAAAATAAAATTATTTATAGTTGCTTGTATTTTCGCATCATTACAAGTAAATGCACAAGTGGAAAATTTTATAAGTGGAAAATTAGAAGTTAAAGATACCTCTTCTAATACCTCTTTCTGTTTAGATAATAATAACCATTATGCTGGATTAAATGTTAGTGATAGAAGTGGTTTAAGAAGTGCAAATTCTATTTTTAAAATTAATCAATATGGAAAGTTTGGATTTCGTGCTTTACCTATTTCAGAAGCACATTTTTATTTTTACGGAGGCACAACTAAACGCCGCAATGTTAATGGCTATTATACACCAGAGTTAACATTCGAATTATATAACAATGATCCTAGAATATATACAAAAGCAGGTGCACATATATCCTTTTACAATACTTTCCAAACTAATTTTGTAGATATTCAGGTCAGAAATTGTTATGAAATTTCCGATGTAAATACAAAAACCAATATTGCTAATATTGATGATGGTCTCAATAAAATATTGCAATTAAGAGGAGTGACTTATAATTGGATAAATGATGGAGACAATGGTACAATAAATGCAGGATTGATATCTCAAGAGGTAGAATTAATAATCCCTGAAATTGTTTGTAGTAATGACACCAATGATGTTAAGTTGTTGTCTTATACAGGACTAATACCTTATCTTATAGAGGCTATAAAGGAGCAACAATTAGAAATAGAACATCTAAAAGATGTAATTTATAACAATGATATTAGTAGATCTGTATTACCTAATAAAAACTTATTAGATTCAGAATTTCCAGAGAAGGAGAAAGCGTTATTATATCAAAATAATCCAAATCCTTTTATTGAGAATACTAATATTAAATATTATATTCCAAATGAATCGGGAAATGCTTCAATTATGATATTTAATCTACAGGGTAGCTTACTAAAAACTATCTATTTACATGATAAAGGTTTTGGTAACATTATTATAAATGGTGGAGATTTTGAAGCTGGAATGTATGTTTATTCGCTAATTGTCAATGGAAAGGAAACTGATACAAAACGTATGATATTAACAGATTAATATAAATTTTTTATTGGATAATTATGAAAAAATTAGCAACTATTATTATATTTTGTTTTATGCTTTTGAGCGTTGGATATGCTCAAGAATATTCACTTACTGTAAACAAATTTAATCCTTTGTATGTTGACCTTTCTCAGAAAATATCAACCGAAATTTATGGAATAAAAACATCTGGGTATGTAATAACAAAAGATTACGAGAGTTTTGTTAGGATAATTCTTGAAGATGAACAAGGTAGAGAGTATTTATTACAAGAGTTTTTCTATCCATTAAACAAACCTGGACGACACGAAATTAATATTTCTGAAGAAATGGAATTGATAAAAGGTATAAAACCGCTTCAAATAAAAGTATTATCAAAAAAATCAAATGTTTTTATTGATGATATAACTTATTGTCTTAGTAATACAGATGCTCTAGTTACAAAATCATTGGAAACGGATATTGTTATTCAGAAAAAGATTGATTTATTAAATGAAAACCTTATTGAAGATGGTTTTTTGTGGCGTGCAGACATAAATGAAAATAATAAATATTATTATCAAAGAAATAGCGGATATTTGGACACGATTAATTCTTTCGGTTTTGAGTATTATTCATTTGGGATTTTTTCACCTATTTCAGAGTCGGAAATTAATAAATATAAAAGTGCGACACGCAGTAATTATGTTGATGATTTTGACTGGAGATACAGACATGGGGCAATGGAACCGAATACTTATTATTATGATAATAATGGGTTGGATTTTGTTTGGCCTGATGGTCCTTATGTGAAAAATGGCTGGATGACAAAAATACATAATCAATATGGGGGCACGCCATGGGGAACATGTCAAAATGGATGTTTTTTATTTGCACCTATAAATGCAATAGAAGCTAGATTGAATCTATACTATAATCAACATTTGAATTATGATTTATCGGAACAAGAACCTATGGATTGCAGTCCTCATCCTCTTATTGGTAATTGTTGGGAAGGAGGAAGTGTGAATCTAGTTTTTAATTATATAAAATATTATGGCATTGTAAATGAAAGTTGTTTCCCTTATATGTTTAATGATACTCTTTGTACTCTTAAATGTTCTAACCCTGAACATAATATATTTATTGAGAATTATATCAACTCAAGTCATTTGCCTACAGAAAATTATTTAAAAAGCAAACTTATAAATTCCGGACCTTTGGCTACAACTGATTATGGTCATGCTATGTGTCTAGTGGGATATGGTATTGTAGAATCTGGTATGGTTTTAGATGTCGATAATAGCTATGGTTCAATTGTTGTTGAGAATAATAGTAATTATGTGGGTATGACGTATTGGATTCAAAAAAATTCTCGTTCTGCTGCTACTGGACATAATGGGTATGTTTATGAGCTATCGTATGATACTATTGGCTTTAATAGAATACGCTATGCTTATGAATTATCAGGTTATATTATAGATAGCATAAATCTCAACATACAGCCAAGGTGTGTAGATGCTGATGGAGATGGCTATTATAATTGGGGGATTGGACCAAAACCCAGTTCATGTCCTAGTTGTGCAAACGATATTGCTGATGCAGATGATTCTAATCCACACTTAGGCCCAATGGACGAATTTGGTAACATTGATTTGGTAACTACTTATAGTTATAATCCCACGATAATAAACTTAAATACTACTTGGAATAGTTTAACTAAATTATGCGGAGACTTGATAGTTCAATCAAATGCAACACTTACTTTAACAGACACTTTAATAATGCCTTACCATTCTGATATCATAGTACAAAATGGAGGAAAGTTTATTATTGATGGGGGTTATGTTGAAAATGGTAATATTATTGTTAAAGCGACTAGCAGTCTTGAATTAAAAAATAATGCCATTATAATAAAAGATTTTAATGATGAGATTTTAATTGAAATCGGAGGGGTTTTTGATTCTGGAGTAGGAGAAATAAAAGAAGAATAAATATTATAAGATTTAATTTTAATGTAAACTTTTGATCTATAAATAACATTTACGATTATGAATTACGGAGTAATCACGAATTTAATTAAAATCAATAAATATGAGTAAAAAAACAATTTTAATTTTAACAGTATTTCTTTCAGTTACTATTGCAAAATCGCAGACCTACGAATCAATGATTGATACTTCAAAAATGTGGGTAGTTTATGAATCGCCTGCGTATGAACTTATTTATGGTAAGACTATTGCTTATAAGATTGTAAACGATAGCACATTTATTGACGACAAATATTGGTATGAAGTTTTGAGGGCAGAAGATTCTGCATATACACAATGGTCATTTTTTACTTATATAAGAGAAGAAAATAAAGTTGTATCTCTTAATGGGAATTTCGCATTGTTTGGTTCACCTCTTTATGATTTTAATCTTATTGCTGGCGACTCGCTTTGTTTTACTCCCGAAAATGAAATGTGCATGGAAATAGAAGACAGTTATGAGAGTTTTTTTGCAGAAAAAAACCGATATACGCAAAGACTAGGTGACGATATAATTTATGAGGGGATTGGCAGTAAATCAAGCGGGCTATTGCATTTTTATGATGTTATGGGGGTATTTCGTACCTTGGTATGTTATTATCACAACGGAGAGTTGTTATACAAACACCCGTCTTTAGAAAATTGCTATCAAAATGATATTCCCAGCAATATAAATGTTAACACTATAAATAGGATGAACAATCTTAATATTTATCCTAATCCGACAAGCGAAACAATACATATTCCTGATGTTTCGCCTCAGTCTCATTATGTAATATATGATGTTTCGGGGAAAGAAATATGTACAGGAAAATTAAACAACAATAATGATATTAATATTTCAGATTTGCACAGTGGATTGTATTATATTCGGATTACACTAAGCCAAGAAACTTATTCAGGGAAGTTTATAGTTAAATAATTAAACGATTATTCTTATTTATCCTAAATTCATTTTATAACTCACACTTGCCACTAATAATCGGTTAAACAGAGCTTTGCCATAGTATCTCCGATTAAATTTATAGCAAAACTCATCAATGGCGTTCTTAAACTCTTTTATCTCATCTTTAGCTAGACCCTTTGCTCTTAAAAATCCTATTGCTACATATTGACGAATCAAAGTAGAGCGTAAATCCTTAGCAGTAGATATTAAATCATTAATAAGCATTAAACACTCATCATCCAAATCATTAAACCATGTTATTTTTTCAATACGCTCATTAATACCATATAAGATTTGTGTTTTTTCCTTTATGTCTTTTTTGAAATCATTTATAGTATCTAATAAAACGATGATTACTTTTTCTTTTATTAATGGACTGGTTTTTTCCTCAAAAGACATTTTTCTAACACTTGAAAAAGTTTTTTGTATTTCGGTTTTACATACTGTTGTTTACATTATCTTGTTTTTTTTCTTATTGTACTTGCACATGTACAATAAATAATTACCATTTCTGCCAATTTCTATTTTATAAACAAAGATTCAAATAAGAAACGTCTTATTAATAATCAAATAATACCAATTTAATTACACCCCTTTGCTCACTCTATGCCAACTGGTGGTAGTATGGGATTCGCCATTTAGAAAAAAAATCGTAACGCACTCATTGGGTTTTTTCTGCAGACAAACCTATAACTCATAAATGGCTTACACGAAAACTGTTTTTTGCAGATAATTCTAACCTACATTTTTAAACTTCATAATTGCACTCTTATCAAGTTTTGCTTCGGCGTAAACTCTGTCAACGGTAAATTCTTTAATGTCTTCTGATGGCATATTAAACATTGCTTCTAACATTATAGATTCGCAGATAGAACGCAAACCACGAGCTCCAAGTTTAAATGAGATAGCCTGATCAACTATAAATTCTAAAGCATCATCTTTAAAATTGAGCTTTATTTTATCCATTTTAAACAACTTTTCATATTGTTTAATAATAGAGTTTTTAGGTTCGGTTAAAATTTGTTTAAGAGCCTCTCTGTCAAGTGGTTCTAAGTGGGTAAGAACAGGCAAACGGCCAACAATTTCGGGGATTAATCCAAACTTACGAATATCATCAGGAACTATATATTGTAAAAGATTTTCTTTATCGATTTGTGCTTGAACTTTGTGTGAACCATATCCAACAACTTGGGTGTTCATTCGTTTTGCAATTACTCTTTTTATCCCATCAAATGCACCCCCACATACAAAAAGTATATTTTTGGTATTAACAGCAATCATTTTTTGGTCAGGATGTTTACGTCCTCCTTGTGGTGGAACGTTTACAACAGAACCTTCTAATAGTTTTAATAAGCCTTGTTGTACACCTTCACCCGAAACATCTCTGGTTATGCTAGGATTATCACCTTTACGAGCAATTTTATCAATTTCGTCAATAAACACTATGCCTCTTTCGGCAGCTTCAACATTGTAATCAGCAGCCTGTAATAATCTTGTTAGTAGGCTTTCGATATCTTCCCCAACATATCCGGCTTCGGTAAGTATTGTGGCATCAACAATTGCAAAGGGGACATGAAGCATTTTTGCTATTGTGCGTGCAAGTAAAGTCTTCCCCGTTCCTGTTTCACCAACCATTATGATATTTGATTTTTCAATATCAACATCGTCTTTTGAACTGGGTTGTGATAAGCGTTTATAGTGATTATAAACAGCTACAGATAATACTTTTTTAGCATACTCTTGTCCAATTACATATTGGTCGATAAATTCTTTTATTTGCTTGGGTTTTAGAAGTTTAATGTCACCAATCGAAAAAGTATCTGATGATTTCTTTTCTTCCATTAATATTTCATATCCACGCTCAATGCACTCATCACACACATGACCATCTACGCCAGTGAATAGCATATTAACTTCTATCTCTTTTCTTCCGCAGAGAGAACATTTATCCATTATTATTTATTTGTTTTTTTTATGTCGCGATATAAAATTTCGTCAATCATCCCGTAAGCTTTAGCTTCAGCCGCGGTCATCCAGTAATCTCTATCTGAATCTTTCTCAACTTGTTTAAAAGTTTTGCCTGAATGATCTGAGATTATCTCATATAATTCTTTACGGAGTGTGATTATCTGTTTTGTTGTAATCTCAATGTCGGCAGCTTGCCCTTGTGTTCCACCCATTGGCTGATGTATCATTACGCGTGAGTGCTTAAGTGCCGAACGTTTGCCTTTTGCTCCAGCACAAAGTAAAACAGCTCCCATCGAAGCAGCCATGCCTGTGCAAATTGTTGCTATATCCGAACTTATATATTGCATTGTATCATAAATACCTAATCCTGCATAAACCGACCCGCCCGGAGTATTAAAATAAATCTGAATATCTTTGTTGGGATCGCTACTTTCAAGGAAAAGTAATTGAGCTTGTATGATATTGGCAACATAATCGTCTATGGGTAGTCCTAGGAAAATAATTCTGTCCATCATTAAGCGCGAAAACACATCCATTGAAGCAACATTAAGAGACCGCTCTTCGATAATAGTTGGTGAAATATAATTATTGTAAATACTTGTGTATTGGTCAAACACTAAACTATTTATGCCGCGATGACGAGTTGCATATTTTTTAAATTCGTTACTGTCCATTTTGTTATTATTAAAGTTTAATAGCCTACAAAAGTACAATTTTATTTATGATTTCTAACAAAACAAACACAAAATAATCGCATTCCTAGGCTTTTCGTTTTTTATTAAGTTTAGTACAAATGGAATAATCATTTTTAATTGTTTATGCCCTCTGGGCAATATGCATATCTTGAAGATTTTTTTTACTGACATATATGCCCAAGAGGGCAAATATGTTATAGCCCGTTAGGGCTTTAATATCAGTAAAAAACAATCGCACTCACAACAATTTGTCCAGAGGACATATACAGTTTTTCCAATATTAGTGTTTAAAAAAGTATGCGTTTGCTCTGACTTTATTGTTTTACAAACCCTTAATTTACAGACACTACTTAAATAGATTTTTAGTTATTCATTATTTTTATTATTTTTGAAAAAAATCTAAGTATTATGGCAAACAAATTATTCAATTTTATTGACGCTGGTGTTATTACTGGCGATGATGTTAAGAAAGTATTTAATCATGCAAAAGAAAATGCTTATGCACTTCCTGCAGTAAATGTTGTTAGTACAGATTCGGTAAATGCAGTACTAGAAGCAGCTAGAGAGGTTAATTCTCCTGTCATCATTCAATTATCAAATGGTGGAGCAGCTTTTTATGCTGGAAAAGGATTGGCTAATGATGAGCAGCAAGCAGCGATAGCTGGAGCAATATGTGCTGCACAGCATGTACACCAATTAGCCGAAATGTATGGTGTTGCTGTCATTCTGCATACTGACCATGCTGCAAAAAAACTACTGCCTTGGATAGATGGTTTGTTAGATGCAGGGGAGACTTTTTATGCGGAATTTGGAAAACCTTTATTCTCATCTCACATGCTAGACTTATCTGAAGAATCTATCGAAGATAATATTGAGATAAGTAAAAAATATCTCGAAAGAATGAGCAAAATTGATATGACTTTAGAAATAGAATTAGGTATTACTGGTGGAGAGGAAGATGGGGTAGATAATACAGAAATAGATAATGCCAAACTTTATACTCAACCCGATGAGGTTGCTTATGCTTACGAAGAATTAATGAAAATCTCTAATAATTTTACAATTGCAGCATCTTTTGGAAATGTACACGGGGTATATAAACCTGGAAACGTTAATTTGCAACCTATTATCTTAAAAAACTCTCAAGAATTTATTCAGAAAAAATTTAATACTAATAAAAACCCTGTGAATTTTGTTTTTCATGGTGGATCAGGCTCAAGTCTCGAAGAAATTCGCGAAGCAATTGGTTATGGTGTTATAAAAATGAATATTGACACTGACACTCAATGGGCTTTTTGGGATGGAATTCGAAAGTTTTATCTTAAAAACGAAGATTATTTGCAAGGACAAATTGGTAATCCAGAAGGGAAAGATCAACCAAATAAGAAAAAATATGACCCTCGTGTATGGTTACGTGAAGGGGAAAAATCGATGATCGAAAGGATTAAAATTGCATTTTCTGACTTGAATTGTACAGATGTATTGTAGAAAATCAATTTGTGTAGTTTAAATTATAGCATATAAGAATACAGAAATAAATATGACCAGATAATAATTAAACAAATAATCTATGGCAATAAAACAGCGCGATGGTTTTTCTGGAAAATTTGGTGTAATTGCTGCTGCTGCAGGCTCAGCTGTAGGTCTTGGGAATATATGGAGATTTCCGTATGTTACTGGTGAAAATGGAGGAGGTGCGTTTTTACTTCTGTATGTGTTTTTTATTATTGTTATTGGGGTTCCGGTAATGATGAGCGAATTTGTTATTGGACGTCGTTCTCAAAGTAATGCCTTTGGTGCATTTAGAAAACTTTCGCCAGGTAGTGCATGGTGGATAATTGGACTTATGGGTATTGTTGCCGCATTTGTAATTTTATCTTTTTATAGTACGGTTGCTGGATGGACCTTAGAGTATGTTTATCAAGCGTTTTCTGGAAATTTTGCTGGTAAGAATATAACCCAACTTAATGCCGATTTTGCAAACTTTACCTCTGGTAGTTGGCGGCCTTTATTTTGGCAGATGCTTTTTATGATATTTACTGCAGGTGTTGTATTTGCAGGTGTTCAAAAGGGAATAGAAAAATATACGAAAATTCTTATGCCAGTACTTCTTGTTATGATAATTGCAATTTGTGTTAGAAGCGTTACTTTACCAGGAGCAGAAAAAGGACTAAGGTTTTTATTTGAACCAGATTTTTCTAAATTAAGCTTTCAGGGTGTCTTAACCGCTCTTGGGCAAGCTGCGTTCTCGCTCAGTATCGGTATGGGAGCTTTAATTACTTACGGATCTTATGTACGAAAAGATACTCCTTTATTATCTACAGCTGTTCAAGTAGCGACTACCGATACGATTATAGCAATTTTGAGTGGAGTTATGATATTCCCTGCAATAATGGCTTTGGGGCAAGACCCAGCAGCAGGACCAGGATTGGTATTTGTTACATTACCAGGGATTTTCCAAGCAATGCCTGGAGGATTTTATTTCGCAATAGTGTTTTTTGTGCTTTTATCAGTTGCTGCCCTAACAAGTACTATATCTGTGCTAGAAGTTGTTGTAGCTTTTTTAATTGAAGAGAGAAAAATGAGTAGAGGAAAAGCAACTCTTATAGGAGCTGGAGCAATCTCAATTATTGGTGTAGCTTGTACGCTTTCTTTTGGTCCATTAAAAGATTTTAAAATATTTGATAAAACTGTATTCGACCTGATGGATTATTTATCTGCGAATATTTTTCTTACGTTTGGAGCATTATTAATTGTTATTTATACTGGTTGGAAATTAGGGAAATCTAATTTTGTTGATGAGATAAATCAGGCAGCAAAAATCCCAAAGTTCTTATCATCAACTATTGTTTTTATAATTAAATATATTGCACCTCTCGCTATTGGAGCGGTGGCTATAGGAGCATTCTTTTTTGAAGGACTAACTTAATAATTATGACTGAAATCCTTAATTCAGTAATTAAAGCATATAACGAATATGTAGGAGGATATCTTATACTTGCTTTACTTATACCTACTGGTTTGTTTTTTACTTTTTACTTAAAGTTTTTACAGGTATCAAAGTTTAAACATGCTATTCAAATTGTTGCAGGAAAATTTACAACAAAAAAAACAAAAGGAGACGTATCTTCTTTTAAAGCACTGACAACTGCATTGTCGGCAACAGTCGGAACTGGAAACATTGTGGGAGTTGCTCTTGCAATACATTGGGGAGGTCCAGGTGCAATATTTTGGATATGGGTTGTTGGTTTTCTTGGTATGATGTTAAAAATGGTAGAATGTACTTTAGCACAAAAATATAGAATCATAAATTCTGACGGCTCTGTTTCGGGAGGCCCTATGTATTACATGGAACTTGGCTTAAAACAAAAATTAGGAAAATTTGCTAAGGTGCTTGCAATTATATTTGCATTCGCCGCAATTTTATGTTCTTTTGGTACTGGAAATATGGCACAAGCAAACTCAATGGCTGATGCTCTTAATTCTAGTTATGGTGTTCCTTTATGGATATCTGCCATAATTATTACAGCATTGGTATTAATAATAATTGTCGGAGGTCTTAAACGAATTGCCGAAGTTACTTCTAAGTTGGTGCCGATTATGGCAGCCCTATATTTTATTGCAGCACTTGTTGTGATAGTTATTTTTATAGAGGCAGTACCCGGAGCATTTAAGTTGATTATTACGGATGCTTTTACTGGAACGGCTGCAACTGGAGGTTTCCTTGGATCTACTTTTATTATGACTTTAACATGGGGAGTAAGACGAGGATTGTTTTCAAATGAGGCTGGTCAAGGATCTGCTCCAATTGCTCATGCGGCTGCCAAAACCGAACACCCAATGCAAGAGGGGCTTGTTGCCTCTTTAGAACCATTAGTGGATACAATTATTATTTGCACTCTTACAGCCTTGGTTATTATTGTTACTGGTGCCTGGTCGGCTTACGATGCCGCTGGCGTAAATATGACAATTCTTGGTTTTGAAACTGGACTTAAAGAAATAGGACTAGGCTGGATTGCTAAACATATAGTAAGTATAGGTTTGCTACTTTTTGCATTCTCGACAATAATCGCATGGTCATATTATGGAAATAGAGCTGTGCAATATATTTGGGGAAATAAAGCTCTAAATTTATATCATTTTATTTATGGAGCATTTGTTTTTCTTGGTTGTATATGGGGGCTGGAACTTGTCTGGAATTTTGTCGATATGGTTATTACATTTATGAGTATTCCTAATTTAATTGCTATTGTTTTGCTTGCTCCAGTAATGAAAAAAGAGGCAGATAATTATTTTTCTTATATTAACAAGGAATATAAATCAAAACCGAAAAAAATAAGATAATTTGATGAGGGGCTTTATAAAAGAATATTTTAATTTCTCAAAACGTGAACGCAACGGCATAATCGTCCTTCTATTAATCCTTGCTATAATCGTTTCGATTAGAATTACAGTAAATAATACTAAGCATAACAAACGCATTGATTTTACAGAGTTCGAGAAAGATATTGATAAATTTATTGCTTATCAAACTCCAGATTTTTCAAAAAAACCATCAAGCTTTGACCCAAATACCGCAGATGCTGACCAACTACTTTGTTTAGGACTTTCACCACGCTCGGTTAACGGCATTTTACAATATCGCGAAAAAGAATGGAAGTTCTATAAACCCGAAGATATGTTACGAGTTAAAGATTTGACAGAAGAAGAGTTTGAACATGTCAAAGAGTTTATTCATATTCCTAAAAAATCATATTCTAAAGATTATAAATATCAATATCCTAAAAAAGATTATGTTGTAAAAGAAACTGAATTGTTTTATTTTGACCCCAATACTGCCTCAAAAGAGGAACTTCTAAGTTTAGGCTTTTTAGATTGGCAAAGTAATAATATTATTAAATATAGAAATAGCGGAGGTGTTTTTTCAGAAGCTAAAGATATTGAGAAAATTTATGGTTTAGACCCCGCTTTTGTTGATAAACTTAAGCCTTATGTACAAATAGACTCCACATTTACAAAAAAAATCAATTTAAGCAATAAAGATATTAGTATTAATATAAATTCTTCAACAGCCTTAGAAATGCAAAAAATAAGCGGAATTGGTCCATCTTATTCTAAGAGAATAGTTGAATATCGTGATAAACTTGGTGGCTTTATTAAACTTGAGCAGATTATGGAAGTGTATGGTTTTACGGATGAACTCTACGAATCTGTAAAAAACAGTTTTATTATTGACACATCAAACATCAAAAAAATAAATATTAATACCGCTAAATATGTGGATTTAATAAAACATCCTTACATAGATAAAGAAACTACCAATAGTATTATTAATTATCGAAAATTTGCAGGAGAGATAAAATCCTTTGAGGAACTCGTTACGCAGAAAGCAATTAGCAAAGAAGTTTTTGATAAACTACAACCCTATATTAAAACAAAATGATAGAAAAACTCTCAAAAGCAAAAAGTAAACTAATATCGTCTTTATCGGTAAAAAAACACAGGTCTGAAAATAGACTTTTTGTAGCAGAAGGAATAAAAATGTTGCAAGAGACAATTAAATCAAATTTTAAAATTAAGTATGTTGTTTATAATGATGATAAAGAATTGCCAATTAGTTCTGATGATTATGAGGTTTTTACAACTGACGATTTAGGCATGAAAAAGATATCTAATTTAAAGTCTGCTCCCGGAGTTTTAACGATAATTGAAATGCCTGATTATGAACTCGAAATAAGTGAACTAAAATCAAAACTCACAATGGCTGTTGATGATATTCAGGATCCAGGCAATCTTGGAACAATACTGCGAATTTGTGATTGGTTTGGAATTGAAAATCTTATTTGTTCTAAAAATTCAGCAGATGTTTATAATCCGAAAGTTATACAAGCAAGCATGGGTGCATTTTTAAGAGTTAAAATTCATTATGTTGATTTGCCTATGTTTATAGAAAATTACAAACTTGTAACTGAACAAATAACGTATGGAACTTTCTTAGAAGGCGAAAGTATTTATCAAACTAATTTGCCAGAAGCGGCATTATTTATTCTCGGTAACGAGGGAAACGGCATTTCAGATGAGGTTGCCGAGTTTCTAGATAAGAAAATATTTATTCCGCCTTACCAAAGAGCTGGACAACATGCCGAGTCTCTTAACATTTCAGTTGCAGCTGCGATAATTAGTAGTGAGTTTAGACGGAATCCCCGACCAAATCTGCAATAATATCTTTAACACTTTTAATTTCCTTAATATTCTCAATTGCTGGACTTGCACACCAAACGGTTTTGTAGGTTGCTTTAAATGCAGCGT
>JAQUBO010000063.1 GCA_028686735.1 Bacteroidales bacterium | reverse complement strand
AAATATCAGGATAAATTTGTCCCAACAGGAACTTACTTATACGTACTCGATTTGCGAAATGGAAAAAAACCATTTAAAGGTACGGTTACAGTTGTGTATTAAATTTGTTTATACATGTTTTTCATCATGTTTGAAGTTATATTATTAACTTTGTTAAAATTTTATTTATGAGCTTTGTACTTAAAAATTATGAGGACAGCTTTTTTTTAATTGCTGGTCCATGTGTTGTAGAGAATGAAGAAATAACGTTTCAAACGGCAAGTTATTTAAAAAAAGTTTGCGATAAATTAGGAATTCAGTTAATTTTTAAATCCTCTTATCGAAAAGCTAATCGATCCTCTGATAATTCTTTTACTGGGCTTGGTGATCAAAAAGCACTAGATATTTTGAAGCAGATTAAAAACGAATTTTCATTACCAATATGTACAGATATTCACTTGCCCGAAGAAGCTGTTTTTGCCTCACAAGTAGCAGATATTGTGCAGATACCTGCTTTCCTTTGTCGCCAAACAGATTTATTGATAGCTGCTGCAAAAACTGGGAAATATGTTAATATTAAAAAAGGACAGTTTTTATCGCCAGATGCAATGGAGTTTGCTGCAAAAAAAATTGTAAATGCAGGGAATGGTAAAGTCATTCTCACAGAACGCGGAACAACATTTGGTTATCAGGATTTAGTTGTTGACTTTAGAGGAATTCCTAAGATGAAACAATTTGGATATCCAGTTGTGCTTGATGTTACTCATAGTTTGCAGCAACCAAATCAAAAATCTGGAGTTTCTGGTGGCCAACCCGACATGATTGAATATATGGCAAAAGCTGGAATTGCTGTTGGTGTAAATGGTTTGTTTATTGAGACTCACCCTAATCCTGTTATTGCTAAATCTGATGGAGCAAATATGCTAAAATTAGAATTAATCGAACAATTACTAATAAAATTAGTGAAACTTAAAAAATCTTTAGTGTTTTAATAAGTCTTTTTGATTAAAACTTAGTGGTAATAAATCTAAAATGGATTTAAACTCTAAAATATGATTTTTAGATGCTAATAGAATTCTTATGTTTTTTTTGTATCTCATTTCGGTCTCGGCAATTACTTGTCTGCATGAGCCACATGGCGAAATAGTCTGAGGAACAATATTATCATCCTGATCAATAACTACTACTACAATGCTGTTTACGGTAGTATTTGGATAATTAGCATTAGCATAAAATAATGCAACTCTTTCGGCACATAAACCTGAAGGATAGGCAGCGTTTTCTTGATTATTACCAGCTACAATTATCCCATCCTCAAGTAATACAGAGGCACCTACTCTGAAATGAGAATACGGAGCATAAGCATTTTTAGCTGACTCAAGAGCTTTTGAAACGAGCTTTATATCAATCTCATTAAGATCAGAATATTGTAATTCTTTGTATAGTATGTGAATTTCCTTATCTTTCATAAAGCATATATTTATTCAAAATTAGTAAAAAAAAACAATACTAACTAATTGATATTAATTATTATATGTTTTTTTGTTATCAAAGCTTAGATAAAATGGCAATTAAACACAAAATATTAAACATTTATTATCTTTGCAAAAAAAAAAATGTTTGAATCATTACAAGCAATGGATGGAGCCACATTGAATTTTAGTCAAGGTGGTTTGTTTATACTTAATATAACGATTGCAATTATTATGTTTGGCGTAGCTCTTGAAATAAAAGTTTCCCACTTTAAGGAGCTGTTGGTAAAACCTAAACCAATTATTATAGGAGTAATTTCACAATTTTTTTTATTACCATTATTAACGTTTTTATTAATAATGGCATTTTGGACTAATATTACGGTTGGAGTAGCTATGGGAATGATTCTGGTAGCGAGTTGTCCAGGAGGTAATGTGTCTAATTTTATATCTTCATTAAGTAAGGGAAATGCAGCCTTGTCTGTGTCTTTAACTGCTATAGCAACAATATCCGCAGTTGTTATGACGCCTTTTAACTTTTATTTATGGGGGAAAGCATATAATACTTTGGGACCTTGGGCTAATAATGAATTGTTGCAAAAATTAAGTATTGATCCTTTAGATATGTTTAAAACAGTTATTGTTTTATTAGGAATTCCGATTATACTGGGAATGTTATGTAATCATTTTTTTCCAAAAGTAACTGACAAAGCAAAAAAACCTATCAAAGTATTCTCTCTTGTTTTCTTTATGGGCTTGGTTGTAATGATGTTTGCAAATAATTATGATTATTTTGTAAATTATATTGCATGGATACTATTAATAGTCTTTATTCATAATGCGATTGCTATTAGTTCTGGATTTGGTTTTGCAAGATTGTTTAAATTAAATTATCAAAACTCAAAAACAGTAGGTATTGAAACTGGGATACAAAATAGTGGTTTAGGCTTAGTTTTACTTTTTAATCCAAAAATATTTCCTCCAGAATTAGCTTTAGGTGGGATGATGATAGTTGTTGCATGGTGGGGGATTTGGCATATAATGGCAGGTTTAAGTATAGCAAGTATATGGAGAAGAATAAAGAATTAAATAAATATAGACATCTTTACAAGCATTCTAAGTTGTGGGATATACTTAGTATATATGTAAGGTTTATGCACAATTTGTTTTATAAAGACATAATTGTGGAAGGTAAACAAAATGTCCCAAAAGAAGGGCCACTTTTTTTTGCTCCTAATCATCAAAATGCACTGATGGATCCTTTAGCCGTATTGTTTTCGGTGAACAAACAAGTAGTGTTTCTTGCTCGATCAGATATTTTTAAAAAAGGATTGTTGTCTAAATTTTTAGTGTTTTTGAAAATTCTTCCTGTTTTTAGAATAAGGGATGGTAAAGAGAATTTGACGAATAATGATCTTACTTTTGAAATAGCTTCGAAGGTGCTAGAAAACAAACAGAATATAGGTATTTTTCCTGAAGCTAGACACACTAACAAAAGAAGATTACTTGGCTTAAAAAAAGCTATACCTCGTTTAGCATTTATGGCAGAAGAAAAAAATGACTTTAATTTGAATACTCGCATAGTGCCAGTTGGGATTTATTACAGTAAATATAATCGTATGCGTAGCATTTTGCACGTAAGATATGGAGTCCCAATACAGGTCAGCGATTTTAAAAATGAATACCTTGAAAATTCACAAAAAGGTATGGCTAGCCTTCGTAAAGCAATGGATGAGGCAATAAGACCATTAATTATTGATATACGCAGCATTGAATTATACGATACGTATGAAAGCATTAGAAGACTTTATGTTAAAAACCTTATCCGTAGATTTAAATTTGGGAAACTAACACAAATAAATAAATTTAAAGCCGATAAAATAACAATTAAAGCACTTGAATTGTACGAAAAAGACCATCCAGAGAAAATGCCAGAGATTAAGCAAAAAGTC
The DNA here is from genome assembly GCA_028686735.1 of Bacteroidales bacterium. Lineage (GTDB taxonomy): Bacteria > Bacteroidota > Bacteroidia > Bacteroidales > ML635J-15 > Bact-19. The sequence continues at coordinate 15,189 of JAQUBO010000063.1, read as the reverse complement.
GAAGAGTATGAGGCATTAAAGTCAAAGTATAAGCTTTCAGACCAATCAATTGAAAAACCATTTTTAAGCCTTTTTAGAATTCTTTTAAACACATTTATATTATTTATTAGCTTGCCAGCATTTATTTATGGATTAGTTAATAATGTTTTTGCATATTTTCCACCCAAAATTTTTGTACTTCAAATAAAAGATAAACAATTTCATAGTAGTGTTAAATTTGGTTGGGCAATATTTGTTATCCCAATAATATATGCTATCCAAATCTTAATTGTCGCACTGATTGTGCCTAAAGTTTGGATGGTACTTGCTTATGCTATTGCATTGCCTGTATTTGGTCTAATTGCACGAGTCTTGTTCGAGTGGTTTATGATACTCTTAGAGGATTATCGACTCTTAAGATTGAGAAACCTTAAGCCATCTGAATATAAAAAGATAAAGAAAATACATCATAATATTATCTTGGAGCTTGATTTGATTGTAACTCACTGGAATCGAAAATCAGAATAATTTTTTTTAATTTTAATAATGTTTTTTTATTTATCTAAAATATTACAGTATTTAATCTCACCAAGTGTATGGATTATTGTTCTTTTTGCACTATCATTGATTATAAAAGAAAAACCTCTTAAAAAATATTTTGCTATTATAGCATTTTCATTTTTTGCTTTTTTTACAAATCCTTTTATTTTTCATGAATTTATGAGGGCATGGGAACCAGATGCTATTCATAAAACAGAATTAAAGAAAAAATATGATTACGCTATTGTATTGTCAGGGATGATAACTTATGATTGTAAATTTGATAGAATTAATTTTAAGTCTTCAAATGACAGACTAATGCAAGCAATTCAATTGTATAGAGAAGGGTATTGTAAAAAAATTTTTATTACAGGAGGCTCTGGTGAAATTCTTAATCAGCAATATAAGGAAGCAGAAATATTAAAAGATTTTCTAATCTTATTAGGAATACCTGAATCTGATATATTAGTAGAAAGAGAATCGAAAAATACTTACGAAAATGCTGTCGAATCTGCTAAAATTTTACGCCCTAAAGAAAATAAAGTTTCGTACCTTTTAATAACTAGTGCTTATCACATGAGACGTGCTGCGGGATGTTTTGCAAAACAAGGATTTGAATTTGATATTTATGTTGCTGATAGATTTTCTGGTAAAAGAAAATTTACACTTGATCAAATATTTGTACCTAAAGCCGAGGTGCTTGATGGCTGGACTTTACTTATACATGAAGTTACGGGGTATTTGGTTTATGGGATTATGAATTATAGATAAAAATTATATATTGAGTATTATTTTTATATTACTCAACTACAACAAACCTCTTACTGATTTTATTCCCCTTATCATCCATTAAATTCAAATTGTAGTCTCCAGCAGGAATTTTTATTGCCATTTCGTGAAAATCTTGAGTGCAACCTATATATTTTGTGTTTATGTACCAATATATTTTTGAGTTTTCATTGCGGTGTGCAACTTTGAAAATTGCTGGTAGTGTGTCTCCAGTTAATTCGATAGGTATTAATACTCTCGACAGTTGATTAGGGTATATTAGCTCCATAATATTTTCATTTTTATTGCTGTAATCATCACAGCCATCTAAAAATGGAGGTAATGGTTTGTACCAAGGATTACGACTTTTATAATAAGTTTCCATAATAGGGGGTAAAATAAACCAACTTTGTGTAGTCATTTGGTCAATCGGATAGCAATTTGAATTTACCCGATAATTGCCGCTTTGATCTAAATGTATTAATTTATGATAAGGACATGTAGCAGAATTAATACCTCTTTTTGGAATCCACGCAGTATCATATTTGGTACAATTTGCACTTGCAATATGTCCGCTTTGCCTACAAATTTGTACTTGTGTCATGTCATCATAAGGCATATAAAACCAATTGTCATAATTGGACATAATATTTAAAATTTCAAATAATACAGGTGCTGCAACTGATAAACCCGTAATTCCTGCTCGTCCTTCGCCAGTGGCATTTCCAACCCAAACTCCAACTACATAATCAGGTGTTACTGCAACAGACCAAGCGTCCTTAAAACCAAAACTAGTACCAGTTTTCCATGCAACTTTTTGCTTAGACGAAAATTTTTGCCACATCCGTTCTTGTCCAGGTCTGTTTAGTGAGGTCATTGCTTCAAACGTAAACCAAATTGAGGCCGCTGATAAAAAGCTCGTTTCTTTAATGTTTTGCTCTTTAAATGAATTGTCTTTTAAAAGATAATTTGGTTTATGATAATCATTTATATTGTAACGGGAATTATTATTTGAAAAATTATTTAAACTTCTTGCCATAGAGGCGTACGCCGAGCAAATATCCCATAAGCTTGATTCTGCCCCGCCAAGGATTAATGATAAACCATAATGCTCTGAGCTTTTATTAATGGTGTTTAAACCTAAGCTTTTTAAAATATATTGAAATCGCATTATGCCGTATTCTTTAAGTAAATAGATAAAAGGGATATTTAATGATCTGGCAAGGGTTTCATTTGCTGGCACGGCTCCGTCAAATTCTTTGTTAAAATTTTCGGGCGAAAAACTTCCTATTTTTGTTGGAATATCTTTTAACAGAGTTTTGGGTAATAATTCTCCCGAACTTAGCATTGCTGCATATAAAAATGGTTTTAAAATGCTTCCAGTACTGCGTTGAGCCATTACCATGTCCACAGCTTTTTCGGGAATATCTGAATTTATATTTGCATTCCCAATATATGTTATAACATTTCCAGTTTTAACATCAATAACTAAACATGCAATATTGTTTATTTCGTTTTTATGGTAGATATTAGTGTAGCGATTAACAATATCGTTCGTTCTTTTTTGTAATTCAATATCGATTGTGGTTTTTACAAAACTATTGTTGCCTTTATGCTTTTTTGCTGACATTTCGGTAAGATGATAAGCATGCATTGGATATGCCTGAGGGTGAGATGGTATTGGTTCTTCTATTGCAAGCTCTAATTCTGTTTTATTTATATGTCCTAAGTTAAATAAATCGTTTAATAATTTGTCTCTTTTTATTTTTAGTAAATCTCGATTTTTTGCTGTATGGATCATTGAAGGAGCATTTGGCAATACTGCCAGCATAGCGTTTTCTGCCCATGAGAGTTGATTGGCGTCTCTTCCAAAATATCGCCATGCAGCAGCTTCGATGCCTACAATATTACCCCCAAATGGGGCGTGAGAAGCATAAAGGCTTAAAATCTCACTTTTTGTGTATTTTAATTCTAAACGTGTTGCTAGAGTTATTTCAATGATTTTTTCTGTGAAGGTTCGTGCTTTGTTTTTTCGAGAAAGGCGTATTGTCTGCATTGTGATAGTTGAGCCACCGCTTACAATTTTTTTTCTTTTGATATTTTGCTTAGTTGCTCGTAATATTGATAATGGATCGACTCCAAAATGTGAATAAAAACGTTTGTCTTCAAAACATAAAATACACTTCTTAAATTTATCACTAACTTTAGAGGTTTCGGGAAATCTCCATTGACCATCATTAGCAATTTTTACCCCAATCAAATCATCGTTTTTATTAATTACAACTGTTGCAAACGGATCATTAAAAAGAGGAGTGGGTAAACTGAAAATATATAGCAATATCAGTATTAGCCAAATTGAAATTATTATCAGTAATATTGTTTTTGGCTTTATATTATTAATTCTTATTTTCGTTCTCATACATATACTGGGCATCCATAAAAAGCATATCATCAAAGCTTAAACCTCTTTCTTTAGCTTTGTCTTCTATATGCTTTTTCCATTCGGGGTCATTAAGTATTTGATCCATATATTGATTAATTTCAGGCGGTATCGAACCATAATTATAGCTTGTAATTAATTTGTCAAAAAAGCCTAAGCCAAAATTATTTAGCCCACCATCGGTTTGCATAACAATAATATATTCAAATTCTGAAATAAATTTTAAATAGTCAACAGTGTTTATTTCACACTTTGCAATATTGCTGCCATCATTATAATATTGGCTATTGTAATACAAAAAGTCGAGGCTATTAAAAACATTTGTCGGTATTCCACTATAGTACATATTCCAATAAAAACTGTCGCCTATAACTAAAACTTTTGGACGATAATTATTTTCCTGCTGATACGAAAAAGAAGGATATCCCAACTCGTAGGTCTTTATTGGATAAAGTAGATTCATTAAATTTCCAAGATCATATTCAGGGTCGCGTTGTTCAGGGCTTATTTCAATGCCATTAAGAAGCAATTTGGGTATATCTTTTCCAATATCATTCTCAATTTTATTAATTAAACTATCAGCACATAAATACATGCCATAATAACTCCAATGAATGCCAGCTTTTGGGAAAAGTGGATAAGAACAGGTATCTTTTAGTTGTAAAAACCATGAATTAAAGTCAATATAATTGATTTGCTGTGAGTTACACACTTTTATAAGCTCTGAGTAATTAGTTTTTGGATTATCGCCTTTAGTAAAATATTTATTCGGAACCTTCTCTTTAAAGTATGTAGCTTTGCCTGGGGCAAAAACAAATAAAAAATCTATTGACATATCAGCAAGTATTTGTTTTACTTGTTGTGTTTTTGTCTTAATTTTTGTGATGCTCTCATCACCTATATAATCATTGCCAGTTGTTGCATATATATAATTGTTTTCAAAAAGAAAATTGTCTTTACCAATAATTATTTTGTCTGTTTCAGTTTTATTAAATAATGTAAAATTTATTTGATTATTTAAGCGGATTAATGTTTTACGTAATCCTATATTTTCGTTTAAATAGATTTCTTTCTGAGTTTGAAAAGAACCATTAAACCAGGTACTGTCGGTTAGTATTGGTTTTTCTGTTGGAATACTAACTCCACCTAATGGTGTTTCGTCAAATAGGTTTAGAGATTTGGCGATAATTGGAAAAAATAATGCCAGCACAAAACTTGCAAACAAAATATTTTTTAGATATTTTTCTTTCTTTTTCATTAGTGCAAATTTAAAACAAATATCTCAATTTAGTATATTTTTTGGTTGTTTTAATATTTTTTTCTTAATTTTACGTTTAATAGTTGTGTTATGAAAAGGAAACATTTGATATCTGTTCTTATTTGTTTGCTTATGGGGTTTACCATACATGCACAAGATATGCATTTTAGTCAATTTTTTTCTACTCCTCTATATACTAATCCAGCAAATACAGGTAACTATACTGGTGATTTACGGTTCGTTTTAAATAATAAAAATCAATGGACAACATTTACAAACGCCTATCGTACTATTGCTGGTACGATAGATATTGCCTTCGATGATTTGTTTATTAATAATGCAAAAGGGGGGCTGGGGTTAATAATAAATAATGATGTGGCAGGTGATGGGAAATTAGGAACAAATCAGTTCTATTTATCAACTGCATACTCATTGCCTGTTATGAAAAAACATAATTTGAGACTAGGACTTGGTTTTTATGGTGGTTATGTGTTACATGGTATAGATTTTAATAATTTGTATTTTGGAAATCAATACTCTGGAGAGCAATTTAATCCATATCTACCCACAGGAGAAGACTGGTATGATAGCAGATTGAATTATTTTGATTGTGGAGTAGGAATAAACTTGCAGTATTCGAAAGAACGTATATCTAATGCTTATATTGGATTTGCAAGTTCGCATATAAATACTCCTGAAAAAAGTTTCGTCGAAAATTCTGATAGAGTATTACCTGTAAAGTGGACTATCAGTGCTGGTGTAGAATATGAGATTACAGATTATTTTTTCGTCGAGCCTGTGTTTCTTGCAATGTTTCAACAAAAATATCGTGAATATAATCTTGGGTCATTGGTACGATTAGACTATAATCCAGTTAATTTACAATCTATCTATTTTGGTGTAGTAGCTAGAATGCGTGATGCAGGTATTTTGTGTTTTGGATTAAAATATCGCGATGTTAAGTTTATGATTAATTATGATATAAATTTATCTAACTTGTCAACTATTAGCAAAGGAAAGGGAGGAGTAGAAATATCGTTAATTTATATTTTTATTAAACCACGACCATTTACTGTTCCATATTATCGTAAATGTCCCGATTTTATTTAGAGGTGAAAAAAAGTGCTTTATACATATTGTTATCTGTTGCGAGTTTAATGCTTGTTGCTCAGGAAAAAGAGATTGCTAACTTTATTGCCTCTGGGGATATGGCTTTTGAAACCAAAAACTACTACGGTGCAGCAAAAATGTACGAAGCAGCTCTTCAGCTTAATGAAAGAATGTATGATGTCGTTTGGAAAGCTGGCCAAGCTTATAGATTGGATAATGATTATGTACGAGCAGCCATACATTATAGATATTTAAACGATGTAATGCCTGAAAAATATCCCGAAGCGGTTTTTTATTATGCAGAAATGCTGAAAGCGGATGAGGACTTTGTTAAAGCACAGTATTTTTTTCAAAAATATATCAAAATAAATGGAATTGACAGCCTTAGTCTTAATGTGATAAAAGCTAAAGACGAACTATTACATTGCGAGTATGCATGGAAAATGTATTATAACCCAAATGGCATAGAAGTTATGCAATGCGACTCTTCTATAAATTCTGTTTATAGCGATTTCTCATCAGGATTTATTGACGATTCTACAATAGTCTTTGCATCTATAAAACCTATAAAAGACACTATTAACGATTATAAATCAAGATTGTATAAAAAAAACTTTTTTGATTATAAAAGTAAAGCAAAACTATTTGCCCCAGTCGAAAATGTTGAACAATACGACATCTCAAATCCACATTTTGCAGATAATGGAGAAACTATGTATTTTACATTATCCGATTATTTTGATGGAGGATATACGTATATTTATACATCTAAACGTGGAGATAAGGGGTGGAGCGAACCAATTAAATTGCCAGAAAAAATAAATTATCCAAATTCGAATTCAACTCATCCCTTTATTGCAGAACGAAATAATAAACCTGATGTACTTATTTGGTCGTCAGACCGACCTGGAGGAGAGGGAGGGTTTGACCTATACTACTGTGAATTGTTGCCTGATAAATCGTGGGGCTTTGTGCGTAACCTTGGAAGACCAATATTTGAGGATACTCGTTTCTTAGACTTTTTTGATACAACAAGTGTGGTTAATACCATAGGGAACGAGATAACTCCATTTTATAATATCCAAGATTCATTGTTATATTTTAGTTCAAATTGGCATCAAAATATTGGCGGTTATGACATCTTTTCTGTAAAAGGTAATTTTAGAGTATGGGATAGTTTGCAGAATCTTGGATATCCCATTAATACTGCCCAAAACGATTATTATTATAAAATATATCCCGATGCACATGTTGCTGTTTTTGCTAGTAATCGAAAATCTTCTTTTGCTCTCGAACAACAAAGTTGTTGTAACGACTTGTTCTATCATAAACTTGATGAAGAAATAACCGAAGAAATTATAGAAGAACAAAAAATCGAAATCTTAACAACTCGTACAAAATTATTAGTGCCTATAGCTTTGTATTTTCATAATGATGAACCAGTACCTAACTCATGGGATACTATTACAGAACTTAATTACACTACTACATATTTCGATTATATTAAAATGAAAGAGCAATATCGAAACAGATACTCGAAAGGTTTATCAAAAAAAGAAAAACCTATAGCTTTGGATAGTGTCGATTATTATTTTTCATATTATGTTGAGGATAATTACAATAAATTACTCGAGTTTACTACTCTGATGAGAGAATTACTGGAAAGTGGACAAAAAGTGATTGTAACTATTAAAGGATATACCAGCCCTCTAAATACCGTTGAGTACAATAATAATCTGGCAAAACGTCGAATATCAAGTTTGGTAAATTATTTTGATGAATGGGAAAATGGCTGTTTGCAAAAATATGTAGCTTTGGGTAAGATAGAATATGAATTTGTAGCTTTTGGTAAGACACTTTCGGATGGAAAAGTTAGTGATGACCCAAATGATCCGCGAAACTCTATTTATAGTCCAGCTGCATCCAGAGAAAGAAGAATCGAAATAATAGCAATATCTGTTGAGAAACTTGAACAAAAAACTAATTAGTTTGTATTTTATCGTATGGGAATTTTTGATATTAACTGGAAAGGAATAGTGCAGGAAACTCTTATGATTACAAGTTTTGTAATTATTATGATGCTGCTAATAGAGTTTGTTAACGTCTTGACAAGCGGTAAACTATCAAAAAAACTAAGTAAAAATATTTATGTGCAAGTTATTACAGGAACGCTGTTAGGTCTTATACCAGGTTGCATGGGAACATTTACTGCTGTTTCATTATATACGCACCGAATGTTGTCGTTTGGTGCTTTGGTAGCAACTATGATTGCAACTTCTGGTGATGAGGCTTACTTTATGTTAGCCTGGATACCCAAAGAAGCTCTTATGATCTTTGCAGCATCAAGCTTGCTTGCTGTTATTACTGGAATAATTGTAGATAGAGTTTTTAAAAATAAAAGCTTTGTCGAAAAACATGATTTCTCATTCGATATTCATGAAAAACATTGTAACGATAAGGAAACAAGATTGTTCGCTTTTGAAAATATTAGTTTCTTGCCAGCGAGAATGGTTCTTGTTACAATTGTTACAGGTGTACTTGTATTGACGTTTACAGGCTGGATAGGACATTCGCATTCAGATAAGTTAATGTTTAGTTTGCCCGAAAAAGAAACAGGTAAAATGGTGCAAATCTCTAATCTTGGCTCGTCATCTCAAACAGAACATGCACATAATCATACAGAGGACTGCGAACATACAGAGCATAATCATCACAATCTGGATACCGAACATCAACACGAACATTCAATTGATTGGATAAAAATTACAATTATTGTTAGTGCAATTTTTGCTTTAATTATTATTTTGTTCACATCAGAACATTTTGTTAAGCAACACTTAATAAATCATGTTCTAAAAAAACATTTACTTAAGATATTTTTATGGATTGCTGCAACACTTATTGCTATTAACTTGATATTGCACAATTTTGATGTTGGAACTTGGATCTATGATAATATGTTTTTTATCCTTATTATAGCATTGTTGTTGGGGGTAATACCACAGTCTGGACCACACTTAGTATTTGTGGTTATGTTTATTCAAGGTCTAATTCCTTTTAGTATTTTGCTAGCAAGTAGTATTGTGCAAGACGGACATGGTGCATTGCCACTTTTGGCAGAATCTAAAAAAAGTTTCTTAGTGATGAAATTTATTAATATCTTAGTAGGATTATTGGTGGGATCATTAGGGCTATTGTTGAATTTCTAAAAATAAATAATTATGAAAACTGGAGAATTTACTTTTACAATGATTAAACCTACGGCTGTAAGACTTGGTAAGCTTGTCCCAATATTACACGAAATTAATCTTGCTGGATTTAATGTTGTGGCAATGAAAATGACTAGATTATCAAGATTGCAGGCCGAAAAATTTTACGAAATACATAACGATAAGCCTTTTTTTGAGGACTTAGTGTCTTTTATGTCTTCTGGACCTGTGCTTGCTGCTGTTTTGCGAAAAGAAAATGCTGTTAGTGAGTTTCGAAAACTAATTGGAAATACTAATCCACAAAACGCAGAAGAAGGCACTATTCGTAAAAAATTTGCCATTTCTGTGCAAGAAAATGCTATACATGGATCTGATTCTGATGAAAATGCACTAAAGGAATCATGCTTTTTCTTTAGTCAATTTGAAATTTTTCCTCATTAATTGGTTTTTTTTCTATTTATAATTCGGTACTACTATACCACAATAGGCTATGCTATGACTTGTTAATAAGAACAGTTCTTATTTAGAATAGTGGAGATTTAAGGTTTTCTTAATGAAAAATTAACATAAAAAATTTGGTTTGCTTTATAAATAATTCTATATTTGCATTAGAATACTTAAATACTAATTGATAAACTAAAAACATAAAAATATGAGCACACAAGATTTTAATACCCGATTAATGAGTTACGAAAACAGTTTGAGTTACTTTGCTTTAAGTTTGACAAGAGATTCAGAAACTGCTAAAGATCTTGTTCAAGATACCTATTTAAAAGCTATACAATATCGTGACAAATATACATTAGATAACAATATAAAGGCGTGGTTGTTCACAATTTTACGTAATACTTATTTAAATCAAGTAACACGATTGTCTTACAAAAATTCAGTTAAAGACGATTCTGAAGATTCGTATATTATCAAAAACACATTACCTGAGAATGAAAATGCCGAGTCGCTTATTAATACTAAGGATATTACCTCAGAAATTAATTCCTTAGGAAAAGAATATAGAATTCCATTTCAAATGTTTTTGGATGGATTTAAATATAAAGAGATAGCAGAAGAGATAGACCTTCCTATAGGTACTGTTAAAAGTAGAATTTTCTTTGCACGTAAAATTTTAATGGAAAGACTTCAAGACTTTATGTAAAAAATAAAAATTTTTATTTCTGTTTGCTTTTTGCATTTTGTAATTTGCATTTTCCACAACAGTTCACAATCTAATTTTCATACAACTTAAATGTAAAAAAATGCCACTTTAAAATAAAGTGGCATTTGTTTTGTCAATATGTTTTTGCAAATGTTTTTAAATTTGTGTTATTTTACAATTTGAAACTGAGAATATGTATCGATTAGTAAGTATAATTATCGCTATTGCAATAGGAATTTCATTATCTGCTCAAAAACGGATGAGGTTGGGTGTTGAGGCGATGCAGGGAGAGCAATTTGCTGCTGCTATTGAATATTTTGATGCACAGATAAAAAGAACGCCTAAAAAAAAGCATATTGTTGCTAAGGCGGCTTTTAGTGCTGGGTATTGTTGTAAAAAATTATCTCTACCTGCTCGTGCATCTGAATACTTTAAAAAAGCAATATTAAATAATTATGAAAACCCTATTGTGTATTTGTATTATGGAGAGGCTCTTCAAATGTTACAAAAGTACGATACAGCATTAATTTATTATGAGAAGTTTAAAATGCTTGACCCAAAGCATAAATTGGCTAATAAGGGAATAGAAAGCATAAAATATACTTTTGAAATGTTAAATGACCCTACAAGATACGAAGTGAAAATTATTGGGATTTTAAATTCAGGAGAATATGATTATTGCCCTTTTTTTGAAGCACGAAATAATAAAAAAATATATTTTACCTCTACACGATTTGCCCCAACTCATATTTCTATAAGTCCAGAGTCTGGCGATTTTTGTTCTAATTTGTTCTTTTCTGAAAAAGATAAAGAGGGGAGATGGTCTGATCCTGTTATAGTACCAGGGCTTGTGAATACTAATGATGAAGAGGGAGCAGCTTGTCTAAATCATAAGTCTAGTAATTTGTATTTTACAAGATGTAAATATGATAAAAATAAAGATAGAGGATGTCGTATATATGTTGCTAAAAGAGTGGGAAGTTATTGGGGACAAATTAGAGAAGTTGATATTCCTGGAATCCCAGATGATATTTCAATTGGGCATCCAGCAATTAGTGATGATGAACTGAGTTTGTATTTTGTTGCAGATAGTTTGCTTGGTGGACTAGGAGGAAAGGATATTTACAAGGTTACAAGATTAAAGAAAAATCTCCCATTTGGACCTCCTCAAAATCTTGGAGACAAAGTGAATACAGAGGCGGACGAGGTGCACCCATACATACGTAGTAATGGAAATCTTTACTTTTCCTCGGACGGACATCCTGGAATGGGAGGATTTGATGTTTTTAGGGCAAAACATATTGAGGGTGCAAACTATAAAATACAAAACCTTGGAAGCCCAATAAATAGCTCGCATGATGATTTTGGTATTGCTTTTATGGGAATGAAAGAAGAGGGGTTTTTGACTTCACGAAGAATTGGAGGTATGGGAAAAACAGATCTATATCATTTTATATTGCCAGAAATAAATTTTAAGGTGTCAGGAACTGTTTGGAATAAATACACAAACGAATCGGTATCTAATGTTGATATCCAGGTAATGAATGATGAGTTTATTTTAATGGATAGTCAGACAACTGATGAGTTTGGACGTTATGAGATAGATTTGAAACCTGAAAATAATTATATTATTTATTATAAAACATCTGGATATAAGGTGGAAAAGACATCTGTAGAGACAAAAAATATGACAGATTCAAAACATTTTATTAGAGATGTTTTTTTACAAAAATAAATATTATATTTGACAAAGTTTATAAAACTAAAAATTAAATACTATGAAACGGATTGTTCTTGTAATGCTTATTTTGATTTTTCCTATTATTATGTTAGGTCAAAAAGCACTAATCGAAAAAGGAGATGGCTATTATAATACTTATATGTTTGATCTTGCTAAAGATTATTATGAAAAGGCACTGTCAAGCATCACGGCTCAAGCTGTTAAAGCAGATGTAAATTATAAATTGGGCTATTGCTATAAAATGCTTGGAAATAGCGATAAAGCTGAAATGTACTTTGGGGTCGCAGTGAAAAATTATGTGAAAGGGGTAATAAAACCTGATGTTTTGCTTTTTTACGCTGATGCACTTAAAATGAATGGTAAGTATGAAGAGGCAATAGATATTTATAAACAATATTTACAAGTCTCACCACAAGACCACCGGGCATCAAGTGGTTTAGCCGCTTGTAAACTTGTACCAAAATGGATAAATAGACCTACAAGGTATAAGGTCGTTAATGTTTCCAAATTTAATACGATGCACCTCGATTTTTCACCAACCTGGGCTTCAAAAGATTATAGAAGTTTGTATTTTACAAGCTCTCGTGAAGGGTCAATGGGAAGTCGAGATAATTATAAATCAGGACAAAAATTTACTGATATATTTGAGGTTAGTCAAGATAGAAAAGGAAACTGGAGTGAACCTACACCACTTGCTGGTGGCGTTAATACCGAAGATGACGAGGGGGCATCAACTGTGTCTCTAAAAGGGTCTGAAATGTTTTTTACAAGATGTAAAGCAGGCAAAAAAATTGACGAGCCTTGTAAAATATTTTATACAAATAAAAAAGGAAATGCATGGGGAGAACCTGTGCAGGTTAGTATTGCAGGATTTGAAAATTATGAAGTGGGATATCCAGCATTATCTAAGGATGATAAAACGCTTTACTTCTCTGCTGAAGCTCCCGCAGGATATGGTGGGATGGATTTGTATATGGCCGAAAGAATTGGAAAATCTGGTTATGAATTTGGACGACCAGTAAATCTGGGAAATGTGGTTAACACTCTCGGAGATGAGGTATTCCCAACTATTAGATCGAATGGAACCCTATATTTTGCATCGGACGGGCATAAAGGAATGGGAGGTTTGGATATTTATAAAACTATTATGGATGATAATGGAACAATTACAGGAATTGAAAATATGAAATATCCGATAAACTCATCTTTTGATGACTTCGGAATTGTTTTCGAAGGTGATAAAGAAACTGGTTATTTTAGCTCTAATCGTAAAGGAGGAAAAGGTAGTGATGATTTATATTCATTTAGCTTACCTCCATTAGTAATAAATCTAAACGGGCTTGTCAGAGATACTACTGATATCGACCATATTAAATTGCTTAAGGATGCGAAAATTACAATCTTAAATGATGCAGGTGTGGCTGGAGAATTAGTTTCATCAACTACAGGAGGGTTTACATTTGAACTCGAACAAGATCAAAATTATAAAGTTAAAGCAGAAGTAACTAAAGATTATTTCTCTAATTCTATTACCTTTTCTACTTTTAATGTAGAATATGATACGGTTATAAATATTGTTATTAATCTTGCTAAAATACCTAAAATTATTACCCTTCCTAATATTGAGTATGAATATGATAAGGCTGAATTACGACCTGAGTCAACAGTTGCTCTTGATGGATTAGTTAAAACTATGGAAGATAATCCAAATTTAACTATAGAACTTCGTGCCCATACAGACTTTAGAGGTAGAGATGAGTATAATATGGAATTATCGCTTGCTCGTGCAAAATCATGTGTCGATTATCTTATCGAAAAAGGCATTGCGGCTGATCGACTAACTGCTAAAGGTCTCGGAGAATCTGAACCTAAAATTATTGATAAAGAACTTAATAAGGTATTTCCGTATTTTTCTATTGGCACTGTTCTAGATGAACAATATATTACGAATATAAAAGATACTAAAAAGAAAGAAGAAGCTCATCAAATAAATCGTAGAACAGAGTTTAGTGTACTATCCACTGATTACGGAAGTGGTGATGATGAAAAAACACAAAAAGACGAAGTTAAAAAAAATAAGCAACAGGGAAGTGCTATTATTAAAGAAATCGAAAATGGTGAATTCTAAAAATATTTGTTAAAATAAACAATTCAGCAGTCTAATGGGCTGTTGTTTGTTATTTTCTTCAAAGGTTTGGGGCTAAAAAATATTTTAATCTTGATTTTAGCCCAAACTTTTATGGCTCATATTCAGGTAAAGTGAGATTTGTGCTAAATGTTTTAAATGGGAGTTACATAATGGGCTATAGCGATATGAATAAAAATCCGTTTGCCCCTTTAGTTTTGGTATCAGACGGTTACGATACAGTAAAAGCATATATTGAAAGTAAACCCGAATTATATAAAATAGCTAAAAAGACAATAGGTTTTTTGACTGGGTTTTATTCTAATTTTGCACTAGAACTATTATCATCACTAGATGTTATTGAAATTAGGCATAACACATTTGAAACAAAAAAGATAACTGAAAAACTTGAAAAATGGAGTGATAGAAAAAGAAGCTTATTTTCTAATACTAAATATATTGATGTTTCAGTAAGGCAATTACAACAGGCTGAATTTGTTTAAAGAAAATCACGATTGTCCAACATACCACCAACTGTTAGCTTTGATTATTAAGAAAATACTGTGTGTTTGATAAGTTTTACATTGCTTTTTGAAGAATAATTGATATAAAATTCAAATGAGTTTCCATTATAAATAAGAATTTACTATTTTTGCAAGCAAAAAAATGACAGACAGTTCAAGATATAATGCACGCGGGGTTTCTGCCTCTAAGCAAGATGTTCACAATGCAATAAAAAACATCGACAAAGGCTTGTATCCTAAGGCTTTTTGTAAAATCATTTCAGATGTTTTGGGTAATGATACAGACTTTTGTAATATCATGCATTCAGACGGAGATGTAACAAAATCATCACTTGCATATAT
>JAQUBO010000257.1 GCA_028686735.1 Bacteroidales bacterium | reverse complement strand
TATATGCTAAAAATACATAGTGAATTTCCAAATTACAAATGGAATAAAAACAAAGGATATCCAACCAAATTTCACCGTGATGCTATTGCTGAATACGGCATCACAAAATACCACAGATTAAGCTACCAACTTACAGATAAACAGTTAAAACTTTTTTAATCCGTATTATTATACCTATTTATATAGTAAGTTTTGAGATTATATTGGTATTACTAGCAGTGCTAGAGAACTAATTTCAAACAAGTGTAAAAACAACGCTGTAGTTTTAAAACCACAGCGTTGTTTTATGAATATACTTAAGTTTTATTTTCTAAGAAAATCAACTACAAGCTTATAAATTGCTGACAATAAGTACATCCCAACAA
Source organism: Bacteroidales bacterium (assembly GCA_028686735.1). Taxonomy (GTDB): domain Bacteria; phylum Bacteroidota; class Bacteroidia; order Bacteroidales; family ML635J-15; genus Bact-19. Next base: position 4,033 of record JAQUBO010000257.1, on the reverse strand, counting down.
GGTTTGCAAAAGATACAAATATACTAAGTATCATAACAAAGAAACCTACCTGAAACAGTTGAGAAAAATACTCTTTAAACGTATCTACACCTAGCCCTGAAAAAGTACCAGGAATATCAACAAAACTAAAGCTCGAAACAATTCCAACAAGACCGTCCATTGGGAAAAATGGCATAGCTACCAACGCAGTTGAAAACAAGGTAATTAGACCAATTGCAAGAGGAATAATTGCACCAATAACACCAATAGTTTTAAAAACACCAGGCATAATATCAACAAGATTTGTTTCGGGACCACTTAAAATAAGCTTAGCTCGATTATACATAGCTCCAACAATAAACAAATACGTCGCAACAGCAATAATCAAACACAGTACAAATAAAATTAAATGTCTAATAATAGGGAAAGCATCCATATTAAAAACAACATCAAAATAATCGATAGCAACAGAAATAATACTGTAAATACCATACGCAGCAATAATAGCAGTTGCAAGTAAAAACACTAGCCTAAATGTTTTTTTAAAAAAGTTTTCTTTTTCAATAATCTCCATAGGCTTTGAAGTAAATAACCCTAATAATTTTTCCATAATTTTAAATTTTAATATTGATTGTTTACACAAAGATACAAAAATTATTATTACATCAAATCATTGATATTAAATTATTTATTCATCCTATAAGAATTAAGCACCAAATTGTTTAACACCAAATTATCTTATTTTAATTTTAACTCAACTTATTTTACCAAAAATTACAAATAATCAAGGATAATATTTTAAATAACACAGTTTATTTAATTCTTCTGCTTATATTTGCTAGATTATCAACTAAAATTAAAAAACAATGAAAAAATCAATCGGAATTTTTATGGTATTTGCTTCTTTATTTATTTTGTTCTCATGCAATCCAAAACAAAAAGAAGATGCAACTAAAGAAGACAAAACAGCAATTGAGACATCAGATTATCTACTAAACTCGACCTTATGGGTGCAGCAATCAGCAGAATATCAAGCTTGCTGTTATCAAGCATTTAATCATGCCAAACTTGCTCTCGACGCAAAGGCAAACTGCTCAAACACAGATAAACCGCTTGCAGTGGTATTAGATATTGATGAAACCTTATTAGACAATTCTTATTATCAAGCAAATTTAATTGAGACCAACACCTCTTATTCAAAAGAAACTTGGAAAGAATGGACAGACAAAGAATGTGCAACAGCTACTCCTGGAGCAATAGAGTTTTTAAATTATGCACAATCAAAAAATATTGAAATAATTTATATTTCTAATCGTCGCGAAAATGAACTTGAAGCAAGTATTATAAATATGGAAAAACTCGATTTCCCAAAAATCCCAAAAGAAAATTATTATTTCAGAACAGAAGAAAGTAGCAAAATTAATCGACGTGCTATGGTAAATGAAAAATACAATATTATTTTATTAATAGGTGACAATCTTAACGATTTTGACGGTATTTTTGAAAACAGAGAGCAAAATATGGGTAAAAATATTGTAGAAAATAACAAAGACAAATTTGGAATAGAATATATTATTCTACCAAACCCAATGTATGGAAACTGGGAACAAGCTTTACCATACAGTGAGCAAAAAACTGCTACTGAAAATAGAGTAAATAATATTATTGGATATAGTGAAATTTGCAAATAATAAGTTAATATTCTGTTAATAAGTCATCTTATTCTGAAATTAAATCCTAAGTTTGTAAAATTAAGTTATTAACTAAACACATACTTATATTATGAAAAATAGTTTTTGGAAATATACACTGGCAACAGTTGTCGGAAGTATTATAACCTTTGTAGTGGTTTTTGGTATTATGCTTGGAGTTATCTCGGCTTTAGTTTCTGGCGTAGGAGAATCCGAAGTTGTTGTACAAGACAATTCGGTATTAAAGATGACTTTATCATCAGAGATTCCAGATAAAACCTCCGATAACCCATTTGACAATCTTGATTTTATGTCTTTCTCTACAACAAAAGCTCTTGGGCTAAACGATATACTAAAAACAATCGAAAAAGCTAAGAAAGACGACAGAATTAAAGGAATATTCTTAGAGCTTAGTGGTCTTCCAGCAGGAATGGCAAGTCTCGAAGAAATAAGAAATAAACTTATCGACTTTAAATCTGATGGTAAATTTATTATTTGTTACTCCTCGATGTACACACAAAAAGCATATTATTTGGCATCTGTTGCTGATAAAATTTATATGACCCCAATGGGAGGAATAGAGTGGAAAGGTTTAGCTAGTCAGGTTATGTTTTACAAAGGAGCTCTCGAAAAACTTGGCGTAGAAGCCCAAATTTTCCGTCATGGACAATTCAAATCTGCTGTAGAACCATTTATGAGCGACAAAATGAGTGAGGCTAGTAAACTGCAATCAATTACACTAATACAAAGCATTTGGGATGATATGTGTGCTAAAGTTGCAGTAGAAAAAAATATTGAAATCGCTGATTTGAATATGTATGCAGATAGTATGTGGATTTACAGTCCAGAAACAGCTCTCGAATATGGCTTTATCGACGAAATAAAATATTATGACGAAGTGCTTGCTGAACTAGAAGAAAAAAGTGGCACAAAAGATAAAGATGATTTTATTATTGGCTTATCAAACTATAGTAAGGCTGGACTTAAAAAAGAGAAAAAGAACAGTTCAACTAATAAAGTAGCAGTAATATTTGCGGAAGGAGATATTGTTGATGGAAACAAAGTCGAAGGGAAAATTGCTGGAGACTGGATGGCTAAAATTATACGAGAAGCACGTGAAGATGAAGATGTAAAAGCTGTTGTATTAAGAGTAAACTCTCCTGGAGGCTCTGGGCTTGCAAGTGAAATAATATGGAGAGAAGTAAAACTAACGAATGAAATCAAACCTGTTGTTGTCTCTATGGGTAACCTTGCGGCATCAGGAGGATACTACATCTCATGTCCTGCTAAATACATCTTTGCTCAACCAAATACCATCACTGGTTCTATTGGAGTTTTTGGAATGATCCCAAACTTGGAAAAATTAATGAATGACAAACTTGGTATCACAATTGACGGAGTAAAAACCAATAACTTTTCTGATTACGGTTCGATTATGAGAGCGTTTACGCCAGAAGAAGGTGCTTTTATACAAAAACAAATAGAAGATTTTTATGACGTATTTATTGGTAGAGTTGCTGACGGTAGAGATATTACTAAAGCACAAGTCGATTCAATTGGACAAGGTCGTGTATGGAGCGGGATAAATGCTTTAGAAATTGGTCTCGTTGATGAAATTGGAGGATTAGATGATGCGGTAAAAAAAGCTGTTGCACTAGCTTCAATTGAAGAAAACTATCGTATCTGGGAATATCCCGAAAAAGAAGATTTTATGCAAAAAATTATGAGTTCCACTTCTGTAAGCATATCCGAAAATTTAATTAAAGAATCGCTTGGAGAAAACTACAAATTTTACAAACTACTAGAAGATGTAAAACAACTAAAAGGTGTACAAGCTAGAATGCCTTACGCTATTGAAATATACTAATAGGTTCTCAAATAAATTTATATATAATCCGCCAATATATGTTGGCGGATTTTTTTTCTAATATCTAATAATAATTATGGGTCAGCTGTTCTAAGATTCAGAACTACTGACCCATAATTATTTTAAATTCATTTAATTGCTTGTAAATTAGATGATTACTGGAGTATTTATTCATTGGTGTTAGGATTTTAAAAAGATACTAAAACGAGGCAAAAAGACTATCATCATTTCTAAACCTATGTATATATATGTTAAGCTGTCCTTTCAGGACGCCATTTGTATTTGATTAATAACCAGAAGCTTCGCGTCTGGTTATAATAAATCAGGCTTTCAGCCTTAGGGATACAAATCTTGCTTTTGGCAAAAGCAATGCATACTCTAAATCAGGCTGAAAGTCTGATTTAAATTAAAACGAGGCAACGCCTCGTTTCCATGAACTAACTGGAATTTGCGTCCTGAAAGGGCAGCTTATAATTTAATATCATATAATCATAAA
>JAQUBO010000062.1 GCA_028686735.1 Bacteroidales bacterium | reverse complement strand
ATGGAGGATACGAAGTTGTTAGTTATAAACCTAAGGCTGTTTATGACTCGGATCGTTGCACTCTATTTCCACGTATGTACAGCCCAGATCCTAGCCATATTGATGTGTATAAAAGTTATGGAGGATTTACAAAAACACAAACAAAACCTAAATTTTCTAATAATATTAAGTTTTTTATTAACTATCAAATGAATTGGATGTATTGGCGATATTTTATGTGGAACTTTGCTGGACGTCAAAACGATATTCAAGGAAATGGGAATGTTATTCATGGAAATTGGCAATCGGGTATTAGTGCAATTGACAATCCGCGCCTTGGAGATCAAACAAATCTTCCCGACCATCTAAAAAATAATAAAGCAAACAATAAATATTATCTGTTGCCTTTGTTGTTAGGATTAATTGGACTTGGATATCAATTATTTAAACATCAAAAAGATTGGTGGATAGTTACTCTGTTATTTATTTTAACTGGAATTGCAATTGTTGTTTACTTAAATCAAACACCAAACCAGCCGCGTGAAAGGGATTATGCCTATGCGGGCTCTTTCTATGCTTTTGCTATATGGATTGGTTTAAGTGTAGTCGCTTTTTATAATATGTTTAGACGTTTTTCACCAAGCATAGTTGCGGGTAGTGTTGCAACATTAATTTGTCTTCCAGTTCCTTACTTAATGGCTAGTGAGAATTGGGATGACCACGATAGAAGTAATAGGTATATTGCTAGAGATTTTGCACATAATTATCTCGAAACATGTGCCCCAAATTCAATACTATTTACTTATGGGGATAACGATACTTTCCCAATTTGGTATGCTCAGGAAGTAGAAGGCTTTAGAACAGATGTGAAAGTTTGTTGTTTGCCATATTTTGCATCAGATTGGTATGTTGACCAAATGAAAATGCAAACTTATGAAGCAGACCCATTGCCTTTAACATTTGAACGTAATAAATATGAACCGTCGGTAAGAGATATATTATATTACGTTCCAATGGAAAGAGGCGAGGAAAAAGGGTTTATTTCAATTGATAGTTTAATGAATTATATTGGCAATGATGCTATAAGCTCTTTTATGTATGATGACGATTTAACTTATTCATACCATAGAAATAAACTTTATATGCGTGCCGATTCTACTACTGTAGTGGACAATGGGACTGTTAAACTAAAAGATGCAGATAAAATTGAAGAAATAATTAAATTTGACTTAAATAGATCATATCTAGTTAAAAACGAAATGATGATTATAGATATGTTAAGAACAAACAAATGGGAGCGTCCTGTTTATTTTACTTCAATTGGTGGCTCAAACACTCTGGGCTTAAATGATTATTTCCAAAATGAGGGATTTGCATATCGTATGGTGCCAATAAAATCAAATTCTAAAGGACGAATCGATACTGATATACTTTACGATAATATGATGAATAATTATAATTGGGGCAATATGAATGACCCTGACGTAATTATTGATAATACCATTAGTAGAACTACTAGGATAGTTAAAATACGAGATAATTTTAAAGATCTTGCAATGCAACTAGTTGCTGAGGGAGATACCATTAGAGCTCGAAAAGCAATAGAACGCTGCGAAGAAATTATGCCTACCTCAATTTTTGCTCCAGGAGTATTTGATGTCAGTTTTGCTACTGCGTATTATGCCGTTGGAGAATATGAAAAAGGTGATGAGTTTTTGCAGGAAATTGTTAAAGTTGCTACACAAGAACTTGATTTCTTTTATAGTCTTGATACTGGCAAGAGAAAAACATGTGATATGGAATTACAGTTTGCTATGGAGACTTATCGCCGTGTTTTACAAAATCTTATGCTTAATCAGCGTGAAGAATTATTTGAGGAACTTCAACCTAAGTTTAATGAATATATGATGTTATATGAAGGCTGATAAATTATTAATATTGCTATTATTACTTAGTTTAAGTATTGTTTCGTGTAAAACTATAAAAGATACTGCATGCGAGAATGCCGTACCTGCAAAGTTTGTCAATATGCATGGTCTTGACGGCTGTGGTTGGGCTATAGAACTCGAAAATGGACAAAAACTTGAACCAGTAAACTTAAATGCATTTGATATCGAAAAAAAAGATAATAAAAAGATTTGGATTACATACGAAGACGCAAAAGGATATGTTAGTATTTGTATGATTGGTCCAATGATTAAAATAAAGTGTATTTCAGATAGATAATTTTTTAAAATTCCTACTTTTGTTGCTGCTTATTCTAAATTTTCGGATTAGTTTAATAAACAATACAAATAATAGTGCCATTTGAACCAAACATATCTAAAGAAGAAATTCGCGATTTACCTTTATACTCATACGATAAAGAAGTTGTGGTTATTGATTCGAAAGGATCATACAATCAAATACTTCCCGAGTTATTTTTGGATAAAATTTTAGGATTTGATACCGAGACAAAACCAAGTTTTAAAAAAGGCGTTGCAAACCTCAAATCAGTTGCTCTTTTACAATTAAGTAATGCGTCAAAAACTTTTCTTTTTAGGCTTAACAAATATGGATTACAACCCGAAGTTATTCAGCTATTATCCGATGAGTCATTTATAAAAGTTGGTGTCTCAATAAGAGATGATATTAAATCGCTTCGTAAGTTACAAAACTTTGAGCCAAAAGGTTTTATTGAGCTACAAAGTATTGTAGAAGATTATGGTATCGAAGCTTTTAGTTTACGAAAGATGGCTGCTATAGTGTTAAATATTCGTATATCAAAAGCACAGCAACTTAGTAATTGGGAAGCTGATATTTTAACCGAAAAACAAATAAAATATGCAGCTACCGACTCATGGATAAGTCGCAAAATATACACTAAACTATTAAACTCAAAAAAAATATGATATCAACTGAATATTATCATAGAGTGATATACGCAGACACAGATGCAATGGGCGTTATGTACTATGCAAACTATCTTAAAGTTTATGAAGCTGCAAGAGGCGATCTTATGAGGAAAATTGGTTTTTCATTCTCCGATATGGGTGATAAAGGAATTATATGTCCAGCTATAAGTGTAAATATCAAATATCATAAATTTGCAAAATTTGATCAGGAAGTCAAAATCGTGAGTACCATAAAAGAATTGCCAGTTGTAAAACTTGAATTTGAGCAAATTATGTATAGTGCTGATGGAGAGGTGCTTAATAAAGCTGTGGTTCGTTTAGGATTTGTTGATGAACAAAGAGCTAAAGCTGTGAGGTGTCCTCAATGGATATTGAAGATATTTGCCGATAATTTTTAAAACATTTATCGAATACACGTACTATTTTTAATTATTTTGCGTTCTTTATTTTGATAAAACCAATCTCTATGCACAGATATAAAATCTTTCTGTTATTGCTAGTAATATTATTGTTGGGTATAAGTTCTATTGCACAAAAATATACTATTAGCGGATATGTCCAAGACATGCGTTCAGGCGAAAGAATCATTTCCGCAAATGTGTATGATCTTCGCACAAAACAAGGAACTACAACTAATGATTATGGTTTTTTTAGTCTAAGCTTAGACTCTGACACAGTTGAATTATCTGTTAGTTTTGTTGGCTATTCCCTATTTTCGTCTAAATTTTTTCTGAATAGAAATCTAAGTTTAAATATTGAGCTTGACCCATCAATACAGTTAGCAGAGGTTGTTATTACCGACAAAAAATCGCAAAACATGGTACAATCCACACAAATGAGTATGGTGGAAATGCCAATACAACAAATAAAAGCACTACCTGTTTTACTTGGCGAAGCTGATGTTTTAAAATCATTACAATTAATGCCTGGCGTACAATCTGGCAGTGAAGGCTCTAGTGTTTTATATGTTCGTGGCGGTGGTCCCGACCAAAATTTAATCTTATTAGATGGTGTGCCTGTTTACAACGCATCTCACTTATTCGGGTTTTTTTCGGTTTTTAATGCTGATGCAATTTCTAGTGTAAAACTTATAAAAGGTGGATTTCCTGCACGATATGGAGGACGACTTTCATCTGTTATCGACATCCGCATGAAAGAAGGAAATATGAAAGAATTTCATGGTGAAGGCTCAGTGGGCAATGTTTCGGCTAAATTTACCTTTGAAGGTCCTATTGTTAAAGATAAAACCTCTTTTATTATTTCGGCCAGACGCACCTATATTGATGTGTTGGCAGCTCCAATAATACAGGCGATAAACAACTCATTTGGCACAGGCGAAAAAATGAGAGCTGGCTATTTTTTTTACGATGCTAACGCAAAAATTAATCATAAATTTAGCGAAAAAGACCGCCTTTATTTGAGCTTTTACTCTGGACGAGATAAGGCATACACCTCTACTGCACAAAAATACGTCTATAACGATACAACAAACACAGAGAAAATGGGATTTGACCTTTATTGGGGAAATCTCACAAGCTCTTTACGGTGGAACCATGTTTTTACAAATAAATTATTCGCAAATGTTACGGCAGTTTATTCAAAATATAATTTTGTAACCGAGAATAATTATACAACAATACGAGGAGAAAACATTCAATCTGATTTTCTATTTAGTTATGACTCTGGTATTGAGAATTCTGGAGGAATGATTGACTTTGACTATCAACCTGTTCCGGCACATAGTATAAAATTTGGAGCAAATTATTTATATCATACTTTTAGACCGGGTGTAACAAGTATTAATGTAACGGACGAGGGGCAAGATATCGCACAAAAATTTGGTCAAAATAATATTTATGCAAATGAATTTTACGCTTATGCCGAGGACTCATGGAATATAAATGGAATTTTTAAACTCAATTTTGGATTGCATTATTCTGGGTTTGCCGTACAACAAAGATATTACGATTCGTTTCAACCAAGAGCCTCATTACGAGTTTTGGTAAGCGAGAAGATTTCTATTAAAGCAGCTTACTCACACATGAACCAATATATCCACCTATTAACAAACTCTACTATTGGATTACCAACCGATTTATGGTTGCCCTCGACCGATTCTGTCTTGCCCGAAAGCTCGAAACAAGCTGCTATTGGTTTCGCCTACAATATCGACAATAATTGGGATTTAACAATCGAAGGTTTTTATAAAACAATGGAAAACCTAATTGAATATAAAGAAGGAGCCAGTTTTTTACAATTGTCAAATGCTTGGGAATCAAAAATTGAAATGGGACGAGGATATTCTTATGGCGGAGAAATTCTATTACGAAGAAATTTTGGAAAACTTACTGGCTGGGTAGGATATACATTATCGTGGTCGTGGCGAGATTTCGACAATATCAACTTCGGAGAACCATTCCCATATAAATACGATAGGCGTCATGATATCTCAATTGTTGCATTTTACGAATTAAACAAAAATATAGATTTTGGCTTTACATGGGTTTATGGAACAGGAAATGCGGTTACTCTTGGAGTTGCACGATATGCATCGGCATTCCAGTATGATGATTACGACAACTACTCTCAAAATTATTGGAACGAAATAGAATTTTATAATGGACGTAATTCCTACCGAATGCCTGCATATCATCGACTTGATGTAAGTGCTAACTTTCATAAAGAAAAAAAATGGGGTACTAGAACTTGGAGTGTCGGATTATACAATGCTTATAGTCGCCAAAACCCATTTTATTTATATTTTGGATATCAAAATAATGGACGTGTTCTAAAACAAGTGAGCCTATTCCCTATTATTCCATCAGTTCGTTACGCATTCAAATTCTAAAACTATGAGAAAATCAATAATAATATCGACAATAATTGGCTTAATACTTCTAAGTATAGCTTGCGAAAAAGTTATTGAAATAGACTTAGAAGATGCAAAAATACGCATTGTCGCCAACAGCATAATAGAACCCGATTCAATTATTCGTGTTAATGTTACAAGAAGCAGACACATATTAGATAATGCCGCAATCATTCCTCTAAGCGATGCAATAGTTAAGTTATATGAGACCGATAATTATATTGGTACTTTAAGCTACACTTCAAGTGGGAATTACGAAATGAATTATTATCCTGAAGTTGGAAAAGAATACCGAATAGAGGTGTCGCATAATGATTTTGATGATGTTTTTTCTAAAACAATTATACCACCAGTGGTTGAACTAAATTATATTGATACAGTAAAAAGTTTTAACGAGAATGGTTATGAAATTTACAATTTTTATACAAATCTTACTGATCCATTAGGAACGAACAATTACTATTATCTAAGTATGAAAAATAGATTTAAAGCAGAAATATATGATCAAAGCATAATAACATACGACACTATTTATGTTGGACCCGACACAACAATTGTAAATATTATTTATGGTGGAACATATTACGAAGATATAGAAGAAAGTTTATATTTTTCCTCAGATGATTTAATTTTTGAAGGATATCACCCAGGCTCTAACGGACAAATTTTCTCTGATGAAATTATTGACGGTAAATCATACACTCTAAAAACAAGTGTTCAACATTGGAGCTTCTATGCTGATACGAACACTGTCATTATTGAGCTATATGCAATAAATAAAGAACTATACCAATATCTTATATCTTATTCAAAACACAATGATGCCAGTGGAGACCCTTTTGCCGAACCAATAAATGTTTATACAAATATCGAAAATGGAATTGGAATTTTTGGTGGGTCATCAGTATATAGAGACTCAATCATAATAACTGGGAACTTTGGATATAACTATTGGAAATAAATATATGCAGATAACTTAAATTTCATCGCAAATTCAAAGCCAAATACAGCTTTTTCATGTTTAGCACAAAATTTTAAAATTTTGGTCGTATATTTGTAGTTATGAAAAGTTGTATCGAATTATAAATTAAAAGCTAAAACGATGAAACAAAAATTATTACTACTGACGGCATTACTTTTTGCAGCTATTTTAAGTGCAAATGCACAAATAAGCATTAAGAACATTCTTAAAAATTCAAAAGAAAAAGCTGAAAGTAAAATTGAAAATCGTATAGAGAATAAAATCGACAATGCAGTTGACAATGCTTTAGATGATGTTGAAGGTAAAAATAGAAAAGGTAAAAACAGAAAAGGTAAACAGCGTAATCAAGACTCAGAAGACGATTCACCTGCTTTAATAGGATCAGACGATGTAGATGAATCCGCAAGTGGAAACTCAAATCAAAATAATTCAAATCTAGATACAGAAGCCACAGGATATGAAGGCAAAAATAAAAAAAACAACCCAGTAGTAAGCTGGAGTAAATTTGATTTTGTACCCGGAGACAATGTGATTTTCCAGGATGGACCTGATATTATGGAAGAAAATGGAGAATTTCCAAGTCGTTGGGATTTGGTAGAGGGACAGGTGGAAATTGCAAATGTAGATGGGGAAAACGTTATCATGTTCATAGATGGAAGTCCTGAAATTATTCCTTACATGGAAAACTCTTCAGAAGATTATTTGCCTGAAATTTTTACTGTTGAATTTGACATGTACAGACCAGGTAATGGAAATAGATTCTCTGTTTACCTTTGGGATAGAAAAAATCAAAGAGCTGAAGGTAATCGGGAAATTCAGATTAACTTAAACAGAGTAGATGCTGGCCCAATTACAAGCACATATGAATCAGGCAAAGACTATGAAGAAGGAAATTGGATACATGTTTCAATTGCTTTTACTAAAGGGAAATTAAAAATCTATCTTGACGAAAATCGTTTGATAAACATCCCACGATACGAAGGGAACCCATCTGGTTTATCAATACAAGCATATTGGGCAGAATTGGCTGAAGATAAAGCATTTTACTTAAAAAACGTTACAATTAGTGAAGGCGGAGTAAAATACTATGATAGAGCTATGCAAGATGGGAAAATCGTTGTAAATGGAATTCGCTTCGACATTGGCAAAGCAACACTTAAACCAGAATCTATGGGCCCTATCAATAAAATATATGAACTAATGACTAAAAAACCTGATTTAAATTTCAGTGTAGAAGGGCATACAGATAGCGATGGTAATGATGCTACAAACCAAACTTTATCAGAAAATAGAGCAAAAACTGTTATGGACAAACTTATTGAAATGGGTATCGATAAATCTAGATTAAAATCTCAAGGATTTGGAGAAGCAAAACCAGTAAGTGATAATACTTCTGCTGAAGGAAAAGCTCAAAACAGAAGAGTCGAGTTTGTGAAATTTTAGTAATAAAAATATATTATGGTAATAAAACAATTAATAGTAGGAATATTGCTTGTTACAGCAGTAAGTTTAAATGCACAAGTAACTAGAAATATGTACGGTTTTAAATCAGGACATGTTGAATATGAACTAACTGGTACAACAACTGGCACTAAATCTTTATGGTGGGACGATTATGGAGCAAAAAGCCGTACTGAAACAAATGCAGTAACTGTTGTTAAAGTATTTGGTATGAAAAATGAAACAAAAACAAATACTGTTTCTGTTATTAACGGCGAAACATACTGGTCTGTAAATCTTGATGATAAAACTGGGCAAGAAGGCTCGTTAACTTATATGTTAGGCTATACAGAAGTGGACGATATGACTAAAGCTGAAAAAGAACAGTTCGCAAATCAGATGATAGATAGCTTGGGCGGAGAGAGACTTGGAACAGAAAAAGTGCTTGGTTGTGATTGCGAAATTATAAGTATGATAGGAACAAAAGCGTGGAATTGTGAAGGGGTAGTTCTAAAGATGGAGGCTGAGGCATTAGGGATTGTTGCAAATGAAACAGCAATAAGTTTTGAGAAGAACATAAATATTTCTGCCTCTAAATTCGAGAAAATACCAGGAATTACATACTCAAATAACGATGAAAATATGAAAATGATGCAGCAACTATTGGAAGGAGAGTATGAAGATGAGTATGAAGATGAGTATGATGAATAATCAAAATTATCTCTGATTTTACTACGATTTTTAATTTAGCATGAACTCTCTTTGATATAATGTCAGGGAGAGTTTTTTTGTTGAATCGCATTATAAAATGAAAAGTGCAGTACAGATTGCTACACAAAAAATATAAATTTTTAAAATACAATTGATATGTATCGGTTTATTTTGTATTTTTAGGCTTAATAAAAAAAAGCCATGCTAGATAAAGACGATATTAATTATTTAAACAAATACGGTATTGAGCAAAAAACACTTCAAGAACAAATCGGATTGCTTCATAAAAACGATAGTTTTATTGAGTTGCTTGCACCCGCTATTTTGGATAAAGGGATAAGAAAAATAGAGAACAAAGAGTATTATATTAATCTTTTTGAGCAACAAGTAAGTAAACACAAGCTTTGTAAATTTGTACCTGCATCTGGAGCTGCAACTCGGATGTTTAAAAGGCTTATCTCTTATCAACAAAAACCAACAGATGCAAATTATTCTGACGGAGATAGTTTCTCAGTAAAATATGGCTTTGAGAATATAAAAAAGTTTGCTTTTTATGATAAACTTATTTCCTGTAAAAATAATATATCTACTCATGGAGAGTTGGCAGAAATGATACTTTTCTCTTGTTTAGGTTATGCTGGGATACCCAAAGGGCTTGTCGAGTTTCATTCTTATCCTGATGGCCCAAGAACTGCTTTTGAGGAGCATTTGCATGAAGCGGTAGAAATTGATAAAACTGGAAATATTAATATTCACCTAACAGTGTCTCCAGAATTTATTGTAGGATTTAAAGAAAAGCTCAAACAGATACAAAGTAAAACAGGTATCAATCTGCAAGTTGACTTTTCGGTTCAAGAGAGATCTACCGATACAGTTGCAATATATAATGATGGTAATATCGTAAGAGATAAGGACGGAAATATCTTATTACGCCCTGGAGGTCATGGAGCATTGTTGCAAAACCTAAATAAGATTGATGCAGACATAGTCTTTATTAAAAATATTGATAATCTTACTCATGGAGATTACCTAAATAAAACTCTTGCGTATAAAAAACTATTGGGCGGAGTTTTGATAGAATCTGTTCAGGAATTTAGGGAAATAAATGCAAAACTTAAAAGCTCTCCAAACGAGAGTAATATTAAATCTGCAATCGAATATATTAAAAAAGAGTTTAATGCTGATCTAACATATTCTAAAGATAAGGTAAAAGACATACTTGCTTTTATAAACCGCCCAATTAGAGTTTGCGGAATGGTGCAAAATACAGGAGAACCTGGAGGAGGTCCGTTTTGGGTTAAGGGGTCTGACGGTACGAGCAGTTTGCAAATAGTAGAAAAAGCTCAAATTAATCTTGATTTAAAAGAGCAACAAAAACATTTTATGGCAGCTACTCACTTTAACCCTGTCGATTTGGTTTGTTACATAAAAAACCTTGATGGTGAGAGAATTAACTTAAATAATTATGTTGATAAAAACGCTTGTTTTGTTTCTGAAAAAACTTATCAAGGCAAAAAGATACGGGTTTTAGAACACCCAGGTTTGTGGAATGGAGCAATGGCTAACTGGCTAACAATATTTGTGGAAGTTCCATTAAATACATTTAACCCTGTTAAAGAGCTAAACGATTTGTTGAGACCAATGCATCAGCCAAAAAAATAAGAGCTGGTCAAATTATAAAACATTTTAACTATTTGCATTTAATAAGTTATAGAATTATTGCATTTTGATTACTTCAAATATGTTAATTTTGCTATAACGAAATTTTTTATCATGCGATTTGTTCTAACATTATTATTTATTTTAGGATTATACACGATGTCATTCGCACAGTATAATCCTGATGCTGACAATGAGCCAGATACAAAATCATATTATAAATTAAACGACATCAGCATTCATTATTCAGGAGCAATCTATAATTTTAACTCTTCTTATCTTGATCATATTCACGAGATATCGAATTTTCAAGCACCTAATTGGCCCGATGCTGACTCTACTACTATTCATAATAATCGCTCAGAATTCTATTCGAGACTTAACTTTCAACAACAAACTAAGGAGCAGAAATCAAGTTTGTATGGTAACTTTTCGATTGGATTATGTATTGCAACAGGAAGCAGACTCGATGCAGCATATAAAACAGACTACATCTCATTTACAGACTCTGCTGTTTTTAATTCAGAAAATGTTACCAATCTTGATACAATAATAATTCTACAGCAAGAATATCAACATAAATCTACAGATATAGGAATAGATATAACTTATACTATAAGTTCGTCTCCAAAACCAATATTAAGAGGAGAGGTAGGAATAGGGTGTACAGGGCTATATGGTGTAGTTAATAAAATGTTTTTTACAAACTCTAAATCTATTGATATTCGCTATATCGATCAGTATAGCCGCAGCAGAAATATTAATAATTTAACCCGAGCTGACGAAAATCTTATCGCCAATTCGCAATTAATATTAAAACTTTATGTGCCGATAATTATATCTTATAAATTAAATCGTACAGGGTCATTTGCACTTTCGACTTTGGTAAGCGGTGGAGTTGAGTTCCAAAAACCTAGTGGAGGCAATTTTTACGCATATCCGTATTTTACAATTGGAATTGGAGCAAGGTATAGATTTAAATAAAAATCGAAATACTATTAAGCTTTTTACAATCTTGAATAATTAGAAATTATGAGTTTATTCTCCACATGAATAATTTTAAAAAGTATTCTAAAACTCTCTTCTTGATACTTATTTGTATTGGACGCAGCATCTTTATAAAAATCTGTTTCAATATCGATTAAACCTAAATGATCAGATGTTAGTTGATATTCTCCAAAAATTTGTTTTGAAAAATTCTGAAAAAAGAAAACATCAGACAAATTACTAATTCCCAAATCATCATTTGTTGTTTTTGTCTTTATTTTTGCAAAATATGGAATCAATTTTGGAAAATAGAACCAATTTTGATCAGACAACTCTCCTGTAGATGTGTTTTTAAAAACTGGACAAATAAATATAATTCTCGATTCCATCATTTGAACATCTCGATCAAAAACATATTCTTCAGTAAATTTGAATGCAATTAACTGCTGATTATCAAAATCATCAATCTGCATAAGCCCCTTCTCATAACTTTTAAATATCTCGAAAACAAGAAAATCATCCGAAGCTTTGTTATCTTTTAATATTTGCAAAAGCTCTCCATTCGGAAACCATTCTAAGTTTTCAGTTGCCAACACATTGCAGATTACTTTTTTACTATACAGCACTGAATTTTCACGAAGATCGCGATAAGTATAGTAATCTTGCTCATTTTTTACTGGGGAATATTTACATCCGTCCAATAATTTTAATGATTCGTCCAATTGTAATTTAGGATATAATTGCTCAAAAACATAATTGTTTTTATATCTTCTCTTTAAGACCAGATTTCCAGAAGCATCCCAAAAACTCCAATCTCCAATTCGTTGATTATCAAGGTATTTACCTTGAACGCTCTTTGTTCCGTCTTTGTAGTATTCAATAAATTCACCATCCAATTTATTATTTAACAAACTATACGACATGCTATAATATTCACAATCGTAAGTTCTTACATCTTCCTGACAAAAAATAGTAGAAGATAAAAAGATAATAAACAGAGCATTTAGTAATATTAATTTCATTTTTATAATTTATTAGAGATCAAAATACTTCATATATTTCTCATTTCGTTTCACAGGCACTTTTACAATTCTGAAAGCTGTATAAACAGCACCCTCATCAGACATAAGATAGTTTCCGCTATTAAGAAATGTGTGTTGTGTAAAACGGAAATTACTTCCAATAATTCTTTTTCGTCTAAGATGTCCAGAGTCATCAGATTTATGATAATAAACGCGATCAAAATGGAAAACATCCTCATAAATTTTCGGTGAGATTATTGTTTCATCCACAGTGCAATACAATAAGTCTGAATAGGTTTTATTCAAATCATTAACAATATGATTTTTATCTAAATATTGATAAGCCGACAACCATTCAGACGTAAGCGGTAAACGGTAATAAGATTGCTTATCCTCAGATTTATTATCGTTTAAAGTTTTCCACCGACAAAAAGCCAAAGCACTTTCCCAGCTTACCCCAACAACAGGATATTGTTCATATTTCACATCTTGAAGATAATCAGAATACGTTTTGTCGCAAAATGAAATTATCGAATCAGGTAAATATTTAATATAAAGCAATTCAATAGAGTCTTGCTTTACATCATCTAAAAATTCTTTATACTCACCTAAAGTAATAAAATTAGACATTTCTATTTCGGGAACAGTTGCAAAAAATTCAAAATCATAATAACTAAATCCTAGCAAATTAAAACTCTGCTGAGGAATTTTTATAAAATTCTGAGCTGCTGTTGTGTTAGAAAAATGTATAATGGATATCAGTAAAAAGACTAAATTAAATCCTACTATTTTTAATCTCATAACAATCTTAATTTTTTTCAAAAACAAGCACAATATAACTTATTAATAACGATTATTAGTAATTTTTATTATCTACGATAGTTATTTCACCCAACACGACATATTGTCATTCTTTTGTGTGTGGTGAGCGACATTTTGGCATACACAAGTGAATGGTTCAAGAATTGAGGGTATAAAACTCAAAAATATAAAACTAGCAAAACATGAATTTAGACAATTTTACAATCAAAGCACAAGAGGTTATTCAGGCATCAGTACTAAAAGCTCAAGAAAATAAAAATCAAGCAATTGAAACTGGGCATTTATTACTTGCTGTGCTTGATGACAAAGATGGAATTATAAACATGATTTTATCTAAACTAGAAATTGACAGGCGGACATTTGAAACGGCAACATTAAGCATAGTAAATTCATATCCAAAAGTTGAAGGCGGAAAACCGTATCTTTCAAATAATTCGCAGTCTGTTTTACAAGACTCTCAAAAAATAAAAAACACATTTGGGGATAAATTTGTATCGATAGAGCATATTATTATAGCACTTTCCTCGTCAAAAGACACAATAGGACAAATGATGCAAGATGCAGGCTTAACAAAAGACTATCTAAAAAAAGCAATTCTTGATTTACGAAAAGGCAGTACCGTTAATTCGCAATCGGCAGAAGGAACCTATGATTCTTTAAACCGATATGCAATAAATCTCAACGAAAGAGCACAAAGCGGAAAATTAGACCCAGTAATTGGTCGAGACGAAGAGATTAGACGTATTCTTCAGATAATTTCGCGAAGAACAAAGAATAATCCATTATTAATAGGGGAACCCGGAGTTGGTAAAACTGCAATTGCCGAGGGGCTTGCACATAGGGTAATCAAAGGCGATGTCCCAGATACTCTTAAATCAAAGCAAATATACTCTCTGGATATGGGATTGTTAATTGCAGGAGCAAAATATCAAGGTGAATTTGAAGAAAGGCTTAAAGCTGTTATCAAAGAAGTAGTAGCAAGCGAAGGCGAAATTATTCTTTTTATTGACGAGATACACACTCTTGTTGGGGCAGGACAAACACAAGGAGCAATGGATGCAGCAAATATCCTTAAACCTGCTTTAGCTCGTGGCGAACTTAGAGCTATTGGAGCAACTACACTTAACGAATATCAAAAATATTTTGAAAAAGATAAAGCACTTGAACGTAGATTTCAAACTGTTTTAATTGACGAACCTAATGTTATTGATGCAGTTTCGATTTTGCGTGGGTTAAAAGAAAAGTATGAAACTCACCATAAAGTAAGAATCCTTGACGAGGCTATTGTGTCAGCCGTAGAACTTTCATATCGCTACATAACCAATCGTTTTTTACCAGATAAAGCTATCGACCTTATCGACGAAGCCGCCTCAAAACTAAGATTAGAAGTAAACTCAGTTCCTGAAGAAATTGATATCCTAAATCGTAAAATTCAGCAATATGAAATTGAGAAGGAAGCTATAAAACGTGAAAAAGATAAAAAGAAAATAGGCGAAATACAAAAGCAATTGTCAGATCTTAATGAAGAACGCAATGCACTTACTGCAAAATGGAAAGAAGAAAAAAATATAATAGATAGCATTCAAACTGAGAAACAAAATATCGAAAACTATAAACTCCAAGCCGAGCAGGCCGAACGTAGCGGAGATTATGGGAAAGTTGCTGAATTTAGATATGGTAAAATTAGTGAAAGTCAAAGAAAAATTGAAGAATTAAAAGAAAAATTATCTAAAATACAAGGAGAGCATGCTCTTGTTGACGAAGTTGTTGATGCAGAAGATATTGCTGAAATTGTTAGCAGATGGACTGGAATTCCTGTGAGTAAAATGGTTTTGAGCGAAAGAGAAAAGCTACTTAAACTTGAAGATGAACTTCATAAAAGAGTAATAGGACAAGACGATGCAATTATGTCCGTTGCTGATGCTGTCAGGAGATCACGTGCTGGATTGCAAGATGAAGGAAAACCTATTGGCTCCTTTATTTTCTTAGGCTCAACAGGAGTTGGAAAAACCGAGTTGGCAAAAGCTCTTGCAGAATTTATGTTCGATGACGAAAACATGATGACACGTATCGACATGAGCGAGTACCAAGAAAAACATACCGTATCCCGACTAATAGGAGCTCCTCCAGGATATGTTGGTTACGATGAAGGTGGACAACTAACCGAAGCTGTACGCCGAAAACCTTACTCTGTTGTTTTACTCGACGAAATCGAAAAGGCACATACTGACGTTTTTAATGTGTTACTCCAAGTTTTAGATGATGGACGTTTAACTGACAACAAAGGACGCACAGTAAACTTTAAAAACACAATTGTTATTATGACCTCTAACATTGGGTCTCAGTTTATACAAGAACAAATTGAAACTGGCAATTTTGATAACAAAAGAACATCCATTCGTGTTATGGATGCCTTAAAAGCTCACATGCGTCCAGAGTTTCTTAATCGAGTTGATGATATTATTATGTTTACTCCTCTAACTATTGAGCAAATTACTGGAATCACAAAATTACAACTGCGTTTGATGGAGAAGAAGTTAAATCAAGCAGGTTATCAATTACAAATTAGTGATGATGCAATTCAAACCATAAGTAAATTGGCTTACGACCCACAATATGGTGCAAGACCTGTTAAAAGATACATCCAAAAGGAAATAGAAAATAAAATAGCGAGAATAATTATTGCAGATACTGAGGAGAATAAAAAGCTTATTGTGATAGCAAGGGAGAATGACGGAATTACTATCGAACTTGTGTAAAGTCTGTCTGGAACTTATATAGTCTCTGCAAGACAATGGAAAACCAACAAGATATAATTAGCTAAAAACATTTAGCAAGACCCCTTTTTTACCGTTTAATAGTAACATGACCGGTAAGGGGTTTTCTATCTTTTTCGAGAGTAATAGAGTACCAGTAGGTATCGCTTGGTACTGGATGTCCTCCGTAAGTTCCATTCCAACCGATGTCATTATTAGTGAACTCATATAGTTTTTTGCCATATCTATCAAAAATTTGTACAAATGCTTCGGGGTATTGATATAAACCAGAAATTCTCCAATAATCGTTATATCCGTCGCCATTAGGAGTAAAGAACTTTGGTATATTAATGCTTACATCTAGATACGTATCAATTGTATCCATGCAGTAATTACTATCCATTACCCAAATGGTATAAAAATCACTTGATAATTGGTTAAAGGTATTTGAAGTCTGCCATGTATCTCCGTCATGTGAATATAAGTATGGTTCTGTACCACCTGTTAGGATAATCTCTATTGTGCCTCCTCCTGATATTGCGTTTAAAATTTCTGGAGACTCAGCAAAATCTATATTTATACTTGATGATGAAGTGCAGCCGATAGCATCACTTACGGTAAGACTAAAAAAACCAGAGTTGGTTACTCTTTGGTAGCCTGTTGTACTGCCGTCATTCCATTTGTATGAATAATACACTCCTTCGGGTTCAAGAATATATACATCTCCTTTGCATAAAGTGGTGTCATATCCCAAAAAAGGTGGCTCTATAGTACTCTCTGTAACATAGATAAAGTCGTTGGCAGAGCAACCGTTTAGATCTGTTACGGTAAGATAATATATCCCAGATGAGTCAACAAATAAATAATTATCTGTTGATCCTGTACTCCATTCGTAAGAATTGTAGGTTTCTATTACTGTTATTGTGTCTGATTCTCCTGTGCAAAATGAAATATCTTCACCGAGATCTAGAGTAATTTCTGGAAATATTGTTAGTGTTATTGTGTCGGTTGAAATACAACCTGCAAAATTAGTTACTTCTACCCAATATTGACCTGTGCTAGATACTGATAAAGTATTACTGCTGTCTCCTATACTCCATAAGTAAGTATTATTAGCTGATGTATCATTAGGATCTAAAATAAAAGGCTTGCTAGTACATACAGTTGTATCTGCTCCTAAGCTAATGTCTTCGGCTGGGATGCTTGTAACAGAAATAGTATCACTTGCAGTGCAAGCATTATTGTCTGTAACTACAACAAAAACCGATTCAGTTTCTGAAGCCCAATAGGTTTCGTTGGTAGAGTTATCTTGCCACAAGTAAGAAGCGAAATTAGTATCTGTATAAATCTCTACACTATCACCTTCGCAAACAGTTAAGTTACCACCAAGATTGACTGCGGGTTTTGGAAGTTTTGTAATTGTTAATGTATCATAATACCAACATGAGCCATCAAAGGCTTGTAGCCAATATTCACCACTGTCAGTAAAGCTATGTGATGTTGAGGTTGAACCGTCAAACCATAAATAATTGCTATAACCAGCAACCTGCACAGAAATTGATTCGTTAGGGCATAAAAACAATTCGTGCAAAACAAATAAATCTTTATCTGGTAATTCGTTTACAAAAACTGTTGCAGATGTTGTGCATGAGTATGCGTCTGTTACTGAGACGGTATAATGTCCACCATCATAAACTTCTATAGTTTGAGTTGTTGCAGCATCGGGAGTTGACCACAGATAATCAATATAATTGCTAGTAGCATCTAGTGTGATTGTGTCATGAAAACAAGCTGTAATTTCCGAAGGGATATTTATTGGAGCAGCTGTTGGTGTCGATAAATTGATTGTAGTTTCGATATAGCAGTCGTTAGCATCTGTTACTATAATTTGGTGATTACCCATTGAGAGTCCACAAACACTTGAATTTGAAATATTATTATCTACATAAAAAGTAAAAGGAGCTGTTCCGCCAGAAACTACGATGTCTATGCAGATATTGTTAGGATCGCAATTAATACTACTAGTTATTATTTCGCTAAAGCTAAAATAAGTATTATATTTTACGATTAGAGCATCATCTTTTGTTTGTGCAGGATAAGCAATACCGTCAAAATAAATATTATTATTACAAAAACCTCCTACAATAACATTATTATTGTTATCAAGGCAGATGGACGTTGCCCCATCGCTAAAAAGGCTTCCAGCAGTGCTTTTAAAAACAAAATTGCCGTTGCTCTTGTGCTTTGTTATAAAATAATCAGAGTTGCCAACAGCTGCTATATCACCGTCTCCAAAATTTGTAAGTCCCGAATATATACCTGAAATATAAATATTATCGTAATTATCGACGGTAATACCTTTAGGAATAACTGATCCACTTCCTCCAAATCCGAAGCTTGAATTAAAAAACCCGTTTGAGTTGCGAACAGCAACTTGTGCATTATTCATAATTTGGTTAGCGTAATATAGGACATATACTTTGTTGTTGATGTCGCAGGTAACATCTCCAGCAGCATCATTGTCAGCACTTGTGCCAAATTTTAACGCCCAGTCAAAAG
>JAQUBO010000061.1 GCA_028686735.1 Bacteroidales bacterium | reverse complement strand
AAGATTTATTACTGAAGTGAGAGTTATGGAAATTATTTGTAGAAAAAAAGTGGCGTAAAGAAAACAGTGGCTTCGAGACGTTTCAGCTAATGCTGAAACTCCTCAGCCACCGTTAATATGAGACGTTCCAGCTAATGCTGAAACTCCTCAGCCACCGTTAATACAAGATATTTCAGTAGAAATAAAACTCTCAGCCAGCTTTTCGTAACAGAGTAAAAAACAAAAAAGTAAACAATTAAAAACAAATATTATGAATTTGAAAAACAACGTACAATTAATCGGACATTTGGGTGCAGACCCAATCGTAAAAGAGGTAAACAAAACTAAAGTAGCAAACTTAAGCATAGCTGTTAATGACTACTACAAACCAAAAAACTCTGAGGAGTTTATAGAAAAAACAATGTGGTTTAATGTAGTTGCGTGGGACAAATATGCGGAAAAAATTGAAAAACAATGTACAAAAGGTACAGAGGTAATGGTTAGTGGTAAACTAGAAAGTAAATCATACACCGATAAAGAAGGCGTAAAAAGATTTATTACTGAAGTGAGAGTTATGGAAATTATTTGTAGAAAAAAAGTGGCGTAAAGAAAACAGTGGCTTCGAGACGTTTCAGCTAATGCTGAAACTCCTCAGCCACCGTTAATATGAGACGTTTCAGCTAATGCTGAAACTCCTCAGCCACCGTTAATATGAGACGTTTCAGCTAATGCTGAAACTCCTCAGTCACCGTTAATACAAAATGTTTCAGTAGAGATAAAAATCTCAGCCAACTTTTCGTAACAGAGTAAAAAACAAAAAAGTAAACAATTAAAAACAAATATTATGAATTTGAAAAATAGAGTGATACTTATTGGTGAGGTTGTCGCGGATCCAATATACAGAGAGTTCTCAACTAAAAAAAGTTTAACACGATTTTCAGTTAAAACAGTTGATACATTCAAAAGGGACAACGAAATTATAAAAGAAACGATGTGGCATAGTATTGCAGCCTGGGATAAAACGTCTCAAACAGCGAAGAAAAAACTTTTTGCAGGATGTGAGGTTGTTGTTGACGGTCATTTGGTAAACAGAAAATATACTGACAAAACTGGAATAGTGCGTTTTATTACCGAGGTAGTAGCCGATACAATATTACCACAAACCCCCAATAATAATATTTACCAAACAACCCAAAGAGCTTAAATCAAAAAAACTCCGGCATCACAATGTAACCGGAGTTTTTTAACAATAATAATTGCTAACAAATATTTACAATTTATAATCGTTTTCTTCTAAAAGATAATCAGCAATTCTACGTCTTGCATCTTTTATGTTCACACCTTCTACACAAGCAAGATCTTTCAAGGCTTTATACATTTTATCTGCCACTTCACCTTCTTCAATCGAATAAACAGCATCCATTGCATTTTTAGAGACAATCCCAGCAGCATCAAAAACAAAAACAGAAAGCATGTCTTTATAGATATCGAGATTTTGTTTTAAATTATTGTCAGCTAGTTTTTTAACTCTAAGAGCAAGCGATTCGGCAGTATAAATTTGTATCATAATATCACTTATATTATTGATAACTTCTTGTTCCTGAAGCATTGATTTTCCAAATTTTTCTGAAACAGAATGAATAAGTATAAGAGCCGCTTTTTTAAAGTTTCTTATGTATCTCAATTTTTGGTCAAAAAATGATTCTCCATCAATTTTATTTTCTCGACAGTTATCCATTTTTTGATATAAATTTTCAGCAACACCTTTCATATCAAAATCACCTTTCATTCCACGTTTTATAGCAGTTTCAACTAATAAAAGGCGATTAATTTCGTTTGTTCCTTCAAAAATTCTATTAATTCTTGAGTCTCGATAAGCTTTATCAGTACTCATTTCGGCAGAATATCCCATTCCACCATGAATTTGCACAGCTTCGTCAACTACAAAATCGAGTACCTCAGAACCATAAACTTTAAGTAAAGCAGCTTCAACAGCATAATGGCTTATTGCATCTACAGAGGCCTGTCCTTTATCTTTTCCGCTAGCTTTAAGTTCTGTCATCATATCGTCGATATCTCGACTAACTCTATAAATTGAAGATTCAAGTGCAAAAGTTCTTATCGCCTGCTCAGCTATTTTATGTTTAATTGCACCAAAAGTAGAAATTAAGACTCCAAACTGCTTACGTTCGTTAGCATATTTAATAGAATCGCTTGTTGATTTTTTTGATGCACCTATAACATTAGCACCTAATTTTATACGGCCCATGTGCAAAATACTTAATGCAATACGGAATCCCATGCCTCCGCGTCCAATTAAATTCTCAACAGGAACTTTTACATCATTGTAATAAATTTGAGCTGTTGAAGAACCTTTAATTCCCATTTTATGTTCATCTTGTCCTATTTCAACACCCTCCATATCATGATCAACAATAAAAGCACTTAACACTCTATCCTTAGCAATTTTTGCAAAAACAACATGAGTATTCGCAAATCCAGCATTTGTAATCCACATCTTTTGTCCATTAAGGATATAGTGTTTTCCATCTTCTGATAAAATAGCATTTGTTTTTCCAGAATTTGCATCCGATCCCGCATTAGGTTCAGTTAAACAGTAAGCACCAATATATTCTCCACTAGCAAGTTTAGTTACATATTTTTGTCTTTGTTCTTCGTTACCATAATACATAATTGGTAAAGTTCCTATTCCTGTAGATGCCATAAATGCAACAGAGAAAGAGTAACCAGCACCTATATTTTCAGCAGCTAACATTTGTGTTACAAAAGATTGCTCAAATCCACCATATTCTTCAGGTATTGCAATCCCCATTAAACCTAACTCACCAGCTTTCCTAACCGTTTGTGCCATTAATTCACGATCACCCTTATCTAGCTCATCAGCTATTGGATGAACTTCCGTTTCAATAAAATCTTTAATGGTTTGAGCAATCATAATCTGCTCTTCATCATATTCCTCAGGGATAAAAACATCTGTAGAACAAGTTTCTTTAACTAGAAATTCGCCACTTTTTAAATTTTTCATATTGTTTTTTTTTAGTTTAGTTCTGATTTAATTAATTATTATGCAAAAATAAAAATAATTTTCAAATAGGGATTCAAAATAGATAAATTCAAATTTGCATTAATCATTTTACTTATCTTCTTAATTTAACAATTGTGATTATTTCATATCACTCAAATTGATTTATCACAGAACAAATATTACTCGCAACAATTCCTGCTGTCTCGGTCCGCAATCTACTTTTCCCTAGAGAGATTGGAATAAATCCTGCATTTTTTGCAAGTTCTATTTCATCAAGAGTAAAATCACCTTCAGGTCCAATTAAAATTAATACACTATCTGATTTCTCTAAAATATTACCCAAGTATTTTTTATTCTCAATATTTTCACAATGAGCGATAAATTTCTTAATATTACCAAAGTCTAGTTCAATAAATTGTAAGAAATCAATTTGCTCATTAATAATAGGATGAAGAGTTTTGTATGATTGTTTCATTGCAGCTTCTACTACTTTATTCAATCTTACATTTTTAATAATCTTACGTTCGGAGTTTTTACAGATAATAGGTGTTATTTCATCTATCCCAATTTCTGTAGCTTTTTCAACAAACCACTCTGTTCTTTCATTACTTTTAGTTGGACCAATTGCAATATGTAACTTATAATTTCTTTTATCATCACCTTCTTTTTGCTCTATGATTTTTACCAAAGTTTTCTTTTGATGTATTTCAACGATTTCACATTGGTACAAAAAACCTTTTCCATCAGTTAAAAATATCTCATCACCTTGAGATAATCTTAACACTTTTGTACAATGGTGAGATTCCTCTTGCTGAAGAATATGAAAATCACCAAAAATATTTGGATCATAAAATAAACGCATATTCCATTTTTTTTGCAAATATAACAAAAAGATAGAAGAAGATAAGGTTAAGATTTAAGCTCCACGATTCGCTTTTGATTTAAACTTGCTTTGTCCATAATAAAAATTATTTAATCAATTATAATCATACTTTTATACATTATTGAAGTAACTCGAAAGCCAGATTGCGGAAAGTATCATATCTTAGCCCTATATATAATAATTGCTATCCATTCGAGAAAATATTTGAACTTTATGGAGCAATAGAAACACTCGAAACACAAAACCAATTGCAAAATTCTACATTTCCCACATAAGATTTTAGTAAAAAAAGTGAATAATTATCGCTTTTCACTTCTCTTTTAGCAAAATTTTGTAAAAAATATTTAACTTCGTCTCCAAAATTTTATTCAATGAAGAAAATATGGCTCTATATAATCATCTTTATTGTCCTAGTTGCAATAGTTAGTGTACTTGTAATAGTGTTTACTGGAAAGAAACCATCTGTTGTTGTTGAAAAAAAAGTAGTTGAAGAAAAAATCCCTGAACTCTATGGCGAACCAATTGCAGATTGGATGTTATATACTGATACAGTAAGAAGTGGCGATTTTTTAGGGACAATTATGGGTAGATATGGTATTAGTCCACAGCAAGTTGACAAAATTGCTAAAATGTCTAGCGACACATTTAATGTTACTTTGATAAATCTTGGAAGGGCATTCACAGTTTTTGCCGATACAATTATAGATTCTATTCCTCAAGCAAAGATTTTTGTTTACGAGAACTCTGCCGTTTGGTTTACAAAATATGACTTTCGTACACCAGATACTATTCTGATTGAAAAATTTGAAAAACCAATTGATACTGTTAATCTTGAGGCTGCCGGAGTAATTGAGTCTTCGCTTTGGAATGCAATGATAAACAATGGTTATAGTTGGGAGCTTGCTCTTGCCCTATCGCAAACTTTTGCATGGACAGTTGATTTTTATGCGTTGCAACCTGGCGATTGGTTTAAGGTTCTCTACTCCGAACTTTATGTGGGTAATAAACGAATTGGTATTGGCGATATCCAAGCTGGGGTATTTTATCAAGGTGGAAAGGAACTATGGGCGATACCATTTACTCAAGATTCAACAGAATGTTTCTTTGACTCTGTGGGGAATAGTATGAGAAAAACATTTTTGCTTGCACCACTTAAATACACACATATAAGTTCGCGGTATTCAAATGCTCGCATGCATCCTATTTTTCATAAAATTACCGAGCATTTAGCGGTCGATTTTTCGGCTCCTATGGGTACACCTGTATATGCTGCCTCTGACGGAACTATTGTAACTCGTACTTTTGGAACTGGGGCAGGTTATTATGTCGCTATCAGGCACAACAGCGTCTATTCTACCGTGTATATGCATTTTTCACGATTTGGAGAATATAATGTCGGAGATAGAGTCAGTCAAGGTGATATTATTGGATATGTGGGCAGCACAGGTTGGTCAACTGGTCCTCATTTACATTATGAAGTTCATGAAAACGGTCGAAAAATTGACCCTCTAAAATTTGAACCACCGCCTGCCGAACCCGTTGACTCGAGTAATTTAGAGCGATTTCATGAGGAAAAACGATATTGGATTGATAAAGTTAATGCTATTAAAATGAAGTAGATAAAACTTGCAGCTATATAGTCTGGGAAAACTCCTTCCATGGTGCATATTGTTGCCATTTTGCAATATCTGGTCTTGGTATCATAAGTCATTTTCAAGTTTAATATTGACAGCGACTTTCCATCGATTATTTACAGCTCCAGGTTTCACATTTAACTTTGGACTTAATAAAACAGGATAGAAACTTGTTGTTTTTAATTTCAAGTTCTTCCATAATAAAACCAATTCTTTGCAATGAACTTTTATGGGGATACCAGCTTAAAAGCTCAATTAAATCCGACTCCTTTATCTCTTCTGATAATTCTTCAATATATAGTCTGGGTGCGACTTCACACCCAGACTATATAGTAATTCTCAATATTCAATATTTGCAAACTTTTTGGTAATATACCGCACTGGATACCAAGCTGCAAAAGTTCCTATTATCATAACTGTTATTGTTACATAAACAAAGTCAATCCAATTAATTAAAACAGGATAATTATCAATAATAAATGAACCCTCATTACCTAATTTTACCAATCCGAACTCCATTTGCAACCAACAAATAACCCCACCTATTATTAGTCCGGCAATAGCTCCTACAAAACTAATAAACACACCTTCGAGAAAGAAAATATTGCGGATTGTTTTATTATTTGCTCCCAAGCTTTTTAATATTTGGATATCTTGTTTTTTATCAATAATTAACATTGTAAGTGAGCCAATAACATTAAAAGACGCAATTATAAGAATAAAAACTAAAATCATAAAAATTGCCCATTTCTCTGTTTGCATTATTTTATAGGCGTATTCGTGTTGCTTGTTTCTATCCTGGATCTCGAACTTATCGCCAAGTATTGTAATTAAACTATTAACCGCATCTTTGGTATTTGCTCCTTTTTTAAGTTTTATTTCCAAGGAGCTTATGCTATTCTCAAACTCTAATAAAAACTGTGCTGTTTCAAGTGGAACAATATAATATTTTGTATCATATTCTTGTTGTATCATAAACACCCCTACAGTATAAATAATGGCTTTATTAATATTACTTGAAGCATCTTGAAAATTGCCTCTAAATTTTCCTGTTCTGCTAGGTATGTAAATACTTACAGGCTCAGTAAAATCAGTACTTAACTCTAAATTATAAGCGATTCCCTGTCCTGCAATTCCAAGAGGAACGTTTTGTTCGTATTGCTGAAAAGTACCACTTACAATCATTGTGTCTAAACCAGTAACAAATCTGTATTTATCATCGACACCTTTGATTGTTGCGATTATCTGTTTATCACCATACTCAAGCATAGCATTTTCTTCTAAGCACATAGAGTAAACGTCTATAAAGTCAAGATTATCAAGTTCTGATAATAAATCTTGATTTGCTTCAAATGTTTTGCCTTCTGCAGCTATTACTTTAATATCTGGATCAAATGAATTATATAGACGTTTTAACAAATCATCAAATCCATTAAAAACCGACAAAATTATTATTAGAGCGGCTGTGCCAGTAGCAACTCCCATTATCGAAATAAATGAGATTATATTAATTGCATTTCGTGATTTTTTTGAAATCAGATATCTTTTTGCTATGTATAATGGAAATTTCAAACTTAATTATTCTTCAATGCATTATCAATCCTGTCGATTTGATCTAATGAGTCATCAAGAAAAAACACTAATTCGGGAATACGTTTTAAATCGTGTCTTATTATCTTTCCTAACTCATATCTAATTTTGCTTACATTAAGATTAATTTCTTCTATAATTTTTATGCCTTCGCCAGAAGGGAAAATACTAAGATATACTCTTGCAATTCCTAAATCAGGAGTAATATTAACACCGCTCACAGTAACTAACCGACCAGGTACAAGACCGTTAAACTTATGAGTAAATAGAGTGGCTAGTTCCTTTTGAAGCATCCCCGATACTTGTAATTGTCTTTTTGATTGCATAATAATTAAATATTAAAAATATTTTGCTCGTTTAATTAAATAGGGTTTCAAAATCTCATTAAATCCTTTGTTAATGTCAGCCTCCACAATATCGATACCATATTGACCACATTTTAGATTTAGCTCATCAACCAGTGCTTTAGTTTTATTTATATATGTTTCTCTAACCTCGTTGGGGTTTAATTTAATAATGTTTCCAGTTTCCAAATCTACAAATTTATATAGTCGATTTGCAAATTCAAACTCTTGCTCAAATTTTTTATCAGTAACATGAAATATTATTACTTCGTGTTTATTGTATTTAAGATGCTGCAATGCTGAAAAGAGTTTTTCTATATCTTCATCTTTTCCCAAAAACATATCACTAAAGATAATTACTAGTGAGCGTTTATGTATTATTTCAGATAAATTATGTAATAATTCGGCAGTATTGGTCTTCTTCTGCAATCCTATATTTTGCGGATTAAGAAATTTGCGCAATTCGTTATACAGCACCTGTAAATGGACTTCGGATGAACGAGCTCCAGCATGAAATTTAAGCTCATTATCAATAGCACTTAATCCAACAGCATCGCGTTGTCTTCGTAAAAGATAGATTAGAGCAGCAGCACAATAAACCGAAAAACTTAATTTATTAACAGTTTTGTTCTCATAAGGAAAAAGCATAGACGATGAAACGTCTATAATTATTTGTCCACGAAGATTAGTTTCCTCTTCATATCGCTTAACAAATAATTTTTCGGTACGAGCATAAAGTTTCCAGTCAATATGTTTTGTACTTTCACCTTTATTATATAAACGATGTTCTGCAAATTCGACTGAAAACCCATGAAACGGGCTTTTATGCAAGCCTGTAATAAACCCCTCAACAACCTGTGAAGCAATTAACTCTATGTTGTCGTATTCGGGAAAATGTTCTATGTCGCGTAAGCTTTCCACTAATAGTTTTTTTGCAAAGATATTAAAATTTAGGAGTTTAAAACACGAAATTCTACGTTAAATTAGCAAATTAGCTTATCAGAAAGCTTAAAAATTCCACTTGCAGATTTTTATTTTTATCTTTGCGGGATAAAATTAAAAAATGAATAAAAACATATATCTCGAAACCTACGGATGCCAGATGAATGTTGCTGACTCTGAAACTGTTGCCGCAATAATGCAATCAAGTAATTTTAATCCTGTTACGAAAATAGCAGAGGCAGATGTTGTAATTATAAATACATGCTCAGTTCGTGATAATGCAGAACAAAAAATATGGCATCGACTTGATTTTTTAAAAGGTTTAAAACGACGAAAAAAACACTTAAAAGTAGGCATTATTGGTTGCATGGCTCAACGTGTTGCAGATAAACTTCTTGAGCACGAAGCTGTAGATTTTGTAGCTGGCCCTGATGCATATCGATCTCTCCCAAAATTGGTAAAAGACACCGAT
Source organism: Bacteroidales bacterium (assembly GCA_028686735.1). GTDB lineage: Bacteria > Bacteroidota > Bacteroidia > Bacteroidales > ML635J-15 > Bact-19. Next base: position 9,895 of record JAQUBO010000061.1, on the reverse strand, counting down.
ATAGAAGCAAATCATATAAATACCAGTTTTGATATTGAGGAAACATATTCAGGAATTATTCAATATAAAGATGGTCAAAATACAATTTCGGGATTTGTACCAATAACTCGCGGATGTAATAACTTTTGTTCGTACTGTATTGTACCTTATACTCGTGGCAGAGAGCGTAGCAGCTCATACATTGATATAATAAATGAGATTGCCAACTTACGAGATAAAGGATACAAAGAAGTTAGTTTGTTAGGTCAAAACGTAAATTCGTATTATTTTGAAAATGATAATGAGAAGGTTGATTTTCCAAAATTAATAAAAATGGTTGCAGAGACGGCTCCTGAAATGAGAATTCGCTTCACAACTTCACACCCAAAAGACATCTCTGATAGTTTGATTGAAACTATTGCACAATATGATAATATATGCAATCATATTCATTTACCAGTACAGTCGGGAAGTAATAAAGTGCTAGGTTTAATGAATCGAAAATATTCTCGTGAATGGTATCTTGAAAGAATAGAAAAAATCAAATCAACTATTCCTAATTGTGGATTGTCCACTGATATTTTTTGCGGTTTTTCGGGCGAAACAGAGAAAGAGTTTAATGAAACAATTGATTTGATGAATATTGTAGAGTATGATTCTGCTTTTTTATTCAAATATTCGGTGCGTCCAGATACTGCTGCATCAAAAACTCTTGTTGACGATGTGAACGAAACAGAAAAAATTGCTAGACTAAATAGACTAATTGCTTTACAAAATCAAATCTCACTTAAAAAGAATAAAGCTGATATCGGAAAAACTTTTGAGGTGCTAATTGAAGGGTTCTCGAAAAGATCTAAAGACTACTTATTTGGAAGAACTCAACAAAATAAAGTTGTTGTTTTTCCTGATAACAATTATAAACCTGGAAGTTTTATAAATATCAATATTACGGATGCTAGTTCTGCAACATTAAAAGGAATACCAAAAACCTAAAATATTATGAATCAAATTGATGAATTTCGGAAATACCGTTCGGAAATGAACAAAAAATTACTTGAGAAAGATAATAAAATCATAAAAAGAATTTATAGCCTAGACACAATTACTTATCAGGATTCGGCACTCAACACTAAAACCAAAGAAATGCTTGGTCTTGCTGCTTCAATGGTCTTAAGGTGTGATGATTGCATAAAATATCATCTCGAGACCTGCCATAAACTTGGTGTTACAACTGATGAAATAATGGATATCTTTGGAGTCGCTAATGTTGTTGGTGGCACAATTGTTATTCCGCATACTCGCAGAGCGGTTGAATATTGGGATTTACTTAACTCGTAATATATTGTAATGACAGAATTCCCAGGTAACTAACAAATCTATAAATGACGCATCATAAATAGCAATAACACGTAACAAGTCCTTTTTAATTCAAACATTTGGCTCTGTTTAGAAATATTAAAACTTTAATAAATATTGTAGTTTTGTAAAAAAACTGTATTTTTAGCACAAAATATGTGATGCTAATTAGGATTTTTAACAGACTGCTATTAGCAAACATTTTACAAGAAATAATGGAAATATTTATAATAATAAATAATTTATTTTGATCTTAAAGTTGTAAGATAATTATCCATCTGGTAATTAAATCGATTTTATCTTGCTCTAATAATCCGTAAAACATTTATTAACCGATTAATCATAAATTAAGTAAGTATATATTAAAAATAGAATTAACTATGGAATACTCGAAAAACGATATTCTTTTGCCACAATTTAGCGATATCGTAAATGCACAATCTACACTAAAAGAAGTAGTAAAAAGAACACCACTTGAGCGAAGCAAATCATTCTCTGCAATGTCAGGTGCCGAGACATATCTAAAATTAGAAAATTTGCAAACCACTGGTTCTTTTAAAGTAAGAGGAGCATATTACAAAATCAAAAACCTAACATCTGATGAAGCTGCCAAAGGAGTGCTATGTGCTTCTGCAGGAAATCATGCCCAAGGAGTAGCCTTTGCTGCCAAAAGTCTTGGAGTTAAAAGCACAGTTTTTATGCCTATTTTTGCTCCTCCACTAAAGGTTATTGCTACCAGAGCTTATGGTGCTGAAGTAGTATTAACTGGAGACACTTTTGATGATGCCTTTGCTGCCGCTCTCGAGTTTCAACATAAGTCAGGTGCAACTTTTGTACATCCTTTCGACGATCCGTATATAATTGCAGGACAGGGATCTGTTGGTCTTGAAATATTTGAACAATTGCGAGATGTTGATGATGTATTGGTGCCAATTGGTGGTGGCGGCCTAATTTCAGGTGTTGCTATTGCCTTAAAACAGTTAAAACCACAAATACGAATAATTGGTGTGGAGGCAATGGGAGCACAATCGATGAAAAAGAGTTTGGAAAAAAAAGAGATAGTCAAACTTAATTCGGTTACTACAATCGCTGATGGAATAGCTGTAAAATCACCCGGAAATCTTACGTTTAATATATGTAGCAACCTAGTTGATGAAATAGTTGTTGTAAATGATGCCGAGATGGCTAGTACAGCTTATCTGCTTTTACAACGAGCAAAAATCCTTGCAGAACCAGCAGGAGTAGCTGCAATGGCTGCCGCTCTGTATAACAAGGTTGATGTTAAATCTCGTAAAATAGTTGCAATAATAAGTGGTGGAAATGCCAACATGTCAATACTTGAACAAATTTTAGATAAAGGTGTGATGGACGAAGGGCTGCGTGCAAGAATAGAAGTACTTATTCCTGACCAAGCAGGAAAACTAAAATCCATAATTTCAATTCTTGAGAATATGAAAGCAAGCATACACGAAATTGAACATGAACGATCTACAACTAGTGTCCCAGTTGGATATGTACAAGTTACGATTACTTTTAATTTACAAGACAAAACTCAACTCTCAACAATATGTACAGAACTTGAAAACCGGAAAATGCATTATCAAGTTCTAAAATAATAATATTACGCAAAAAAGATGCTTATAAATAGTGAAATAAATAAAAAACATAAACCTTAGGGATTGTCAAACAATAAAGAAAAAAAACATTATAGTAAATAACCAATAATCTTGCAGTCTCTTAAAGTTTTGAGAATCTGCAATATGACTTATCTCAATATGCTCGAAGTGTATTCAATTAGTCTCTGTAAGAACCGAGTTATTTAACAAAAAAATGAAAAATAGGACAAATACAAAATTACTGGTTTTGTGTGTTTTAATTTTGCTTATCGCTATTAAGGCCAATAGTACTATCTTGTCTATTAAAAAAGAAATAAGCGGCTTCGTAAAAGACAGCATTAGTGGTGAAGGCCTCCCGTTTGCAACAGTACAAGTATTACGTTTACATGATTCTGTTTTAATTAAAGGAGCGACAACAGATTTTGATGGTAAATATGTAATTAGCAACATTAAAACTGGGGATTACACAGTAAAAGCATCTTATATGGGATATACTGAGAAAGAGAAAACATTAATTGTTAAAGCAAATCAAACAAAATGTGATTTTTCTCTTGTTCAAAAAAGCATTTCTTTGTCCGAGATTTCAATTACTGCCGAGAAAAACCTTATTGAGAAAAATCTGGAAAAAACAACAGTAAATGTATCTAAAAACACCACAGTTACAGCTGGTACTGCAATTGATGTTATGCAAACATTACCATCAGTTGACATTGATATTGACGGAAATATAAATTACAGAGGAAGCAACAAAGTAAAGATCTTAATAAATGGAGAAAAAACAGAACTTATAAAGTCCCTTGACCAAATACCTGCTGACCAAATTGAAAAGGTAGAATTAATAAACAATCCGTCAGCGAAACATGAAGCCGAAGGGATGTCTGGGATTATTAATATTGTATTAAAATCAGGGAAAACTGAAAACAATAAAGCAAGGTTAATGATACTAGCAGGTTATCCTGAAACTATTGGAGGAAATGCTGGGTATAACGGAATGGGTAAAAAGATAAGTTTTTTTATTAATGGAGGCATCAAGCACAATACAAAATATCAAATTAAAGAACATTTAAGGGAAAACTATGGAAATCCAAATTCACTTAATTATTATCAATACGATAGAAAAGATGAGAATTTTAATGATGCATTTATTAACACAAGTTTGGACTATAAAATAACAAAAAATCAAGAATTAGGGATTTCTTTTATCGGCTCTAAAAAATTTAATGATGCAAACAGAACAATAAATTATAAAACCCTTTCTAAAACAGAACAAATCACTCATGAGTCGGTAAAAGAAATAAATATCGACCTTAATAATTACACTATTGATGGCACAATTAACTATAGGTGTAATTTTAAAAAGAACAGATTTTTATCATCGAACATACATCATTCTTTATTTAACCAAACTCAGGAAGCAAACAATACATTTTATTCTGAACTACAAAACGATAACCAGGAGCTGCAAAACACTTTTTTACAACAACTTAATAAACAAACGGATATTTCTATTGACTATGTACACCCACATAGCGACTCGTTAAATTTTGAAATTGGATATGATCTTAACTCAAAAGATTTGCTAAATGATTTTAAATCTGAAACTCAAGTTAATTTAGACGTTTGGCACAACGATACAGCTATGACTAAAATATTTACTTATGTTCAAACTTTACATGCTACTTATTTTAACTTAACAGCAAAGTTGAAATTCCTTGAGCTTCAAGCTGGAGTACGAAGCGAATATACGTCAAATATACAAAGCAATACTAATACCGATGATTATATTGATATTTTCCCTTCAATTAGTATTTCACACAAATTAAATAATTATTTTACCTTATACGCAAGTTATAACCGAAGGATAAACCGCCCAACAATTAAAATGCTCAACCCATTTTCAGATGAATACTCTGATTTGTTAAATATGCACAAAGGAAACCCTAATTTAAAACCTGAATATGTAAATTCGGTAGAGATTGGGAACCGCTTTGCCTATAATAAGTTTTCCGGTTTGATGTCAATTTACTATCGAGATATAGATCAAGCGATTTCCAGAATAAAATCAGCCTCAAATGATAGTGCCTTATTTGTATCGTTTATAAACCTTGATAATGCAAAATTAACAGGAGGTGAAATATCTTTGTCGTATAATCCTTTTGTATGGTGGAATATTAGCTCAAACAGTAATGTTTTTTACACCAATTTGTCTGGTAAATATGGTAATAATTATGTTGACAACAGCAAAATTGGTTGGAACTTCAGTTTGTTATTAAACTTTAAACTTCCCAAAGATTTTGGCTTCCAGTTGTCAGCTTACTATAGATCCAAATTACCTTCTGTAATAGGTATTTATAAAGAGCGATACTACTTTGACTTGGCATTAAATAAGAAGATACTAAAAAATAAGGCACAAATAATATTTAAAGTTTCCGATATTTTCAACACATATATATTTGGGCTTGACCTCGATGCAATAGATAATAATGATTTTAGGTATAGCCAAATCAATCGCAGAAAAAAGGAATCAAGGTACTTTATTATAAGTTTTATTTATAATATAAGTGGTAAAGAACAGAAACATAAAAAGGAGAGTTTCTTTTTAGATGATTTTGATAAGTGATTATTATAATTAGTGATGGTGCATTATAGGTAATAGAGTAATATTGCAGAGCTTTTAATCCGTAATATTCCTTATGACACAGATTAAATCTTTGAATTCAGAAACTAAAATAAGGTGGAGGATAGATTCGCTAACCTTCGGAGAAATTCAATATTTGGGATTTAATTGCAAAAACTAAATAAAAGCTAATACAAGAAAAATAATGCTACTCCAATCACCGTAATAATTGACCCCACAATCTCTAAAGGTTTAATTTTTTCTTTAAAAATAAGCATAGCAGGCAATAAAATAATTATTGGAGCAAGCGACGAAAGTGTTGCAGCTATACCTGTTTCGGTATATTTTACCGCAATTAGGCTAAACGAAACGCCTAGGAAAGGTCCAGCAAAAGATCCTAAAGTAATCCATTTTATTGCCGACACATTTTTAAATCCGACAATAGTTTTTTTCCATAATTTTGAAAATGTAAGAATCAGTGCAAAACCAAATATCCCCGCTATTATCCGTATTTGTGTAGCAGCAAAAGCGTCATAATCGCCCATACCTTTTTTACTAAGCACAAGTCCGCCTGCTTGTCCACATGCTCCACCAAAAGCTAGTAGAAATCCCCAAAACGCCACACTTGGTTTTCGATTAAAGAACTTTGTCGCAGTTTTTTCATTGTCTTTTTTCTCAGGTTTTTTCCATAAAACAACCACAATTCCAACAATAGTGATTAACATTGCAACGAACTGTTTTATGTTTAAAGTCTCATCAAGCATAAGCCAGCCTAAAAAGGCAGTAATAGGAGGAGCCAGAGACATTATTAGCATCGAAAGTCTTGCACCAATAACAACATATGCCCTAAAAAGCAACAAATCGCCAATAACAAATCCAACAATACCCGAAAGAGATAACCAGAACCAAGAATCAATATTTATGTCTGTAGCAAAAAACAAACCTCTTGTGAAGTATGTGTAAATTGAAATAAATATAAGTGCAAAAATTAGTCGAATAAAATTAAGTGGAATTGAGCCAATCTTCTTTCCAGCAGATTCAAACGAAATAGCACTAATAGTCCACATAAATGAGGTTATTACAGCAAATATTTCACCCAAGTAATTTTCCACCAATATTTTTTTCTGCAAAAGTAATTTAATAATTCAAAATATAAATAATTTATGTTTTTATAGTGTTCTTAACATTATGCTATGTTGAGCAGTTTTAAGCAATTTTTTACTTTTTTTTCCGTTATTAAATAAAAAAGATATATAATTTCTTATAAGATTTATGGAATACAAATTAAATTTGTATCAATTCTAAGAAAAACTTTTAATAAAGTTTGGCAAGGACTGAGAAAATTACTAATTTTACGGACTTAAAAATTTATAACGATGCAAATTAAAAAATCACCAAAAGCGGATCTTGAAAAGAAAAAAACAATTTTTCTTCAAATTGGGTTAGTTATTGCACTAGGAATTTGTCTTGTTGCATTTGAATGGACAACTGAAGAAGTTAGCCAAAGTAATTTGGGCGACTTAAATATGGAAGAGGTTTTTGAGCAAGAAATTGAAAACACTTTCGAAGAGGAAAAATTAGATGAGCCAGAACCAGAAATGGAAGAACCAGAGCAAGTAATTGAAGAGCTTGTTGTTGTTGAGGATGATAAAGTTGTTGAAAGTATTAAAATAGATTCCGAAGCCGATGAGAGTACAAGCACAAGTACAACTATTATTACAACAGAAGATTTTGTGGTAGAAGAAGAAGTTGAACCAATTGCTTTTGCTGTTGTTGAAGATAAACCGACATTTCCTGGGGGGGATGCTGCATTAATGAAATTCTTAGCAGACAATACAAAATACCCCGAAATTGCCAAAGAAAACGGCATACAAGGTCGTGTTTTTATTCAGTTTGTTATTGATAAAAGCGGAAGAGTAACTAAAGTACAAGTGGCAAAAGGTGTGGATCCTTATCTTGACTCTGAAGCAAAAAGAGTGGTAGCATTATTACCTAATTGGTCGCCTGGAAAACAAAGAGGCAAAGCTGTTCCTGTTACCTTCATTGTTCCTATTAACTTTAAATTATATTAATAAATAACAACATAAATAAAAAGACTCTGCTTTTTTTAGTAGGGTCTTTTTTAATTTTAGTTATTAAAAAATGAACGAAAAAAAAACTATCATAGAAAAAGCCGTATTGGTTGGAGTTATAAACCAAGAGCAAACAAAAGAACAGGTTTATGAATACCTTGACGAACTAGATTTCCTAGCTAAGACTGCTGGTGTTGAACCTACAAAGAGATTTACCCAAAATGTTGAAAATCCTAACCCTAAATATTATGTCGGCAAAGGGAAACTCGACGAAATTTTAAATTATATTACTAATTATGATGTATCCTTAGTGATTTTTGATGATGAACTTAGTCCAACTCAGCTTAGAAATATTGAAAATCTACTTAAAGTAAAAATCCTGGATAGAACAAACCTGATATTAGATATTTTTGCTCAAAGAGCTAGAACTGCACATGCAAAAAAACAAGTTGAACTTGCTCAATATGAGTATTTGTTACCTCGTTTAAAAAGAATGTGGACACACCTTGAGAGGCAGCGAGGCGGAATTGGTATGAGAGGTCCAGGAGAAGCTCAAATTGAAACAGACAGACGTATTATACTTGATAAAGTGTCTAAACTAAAAAAAGACCTCGTAAAAATAGATAATCAAATGTTTCAACAGAGAAAAAATCGAGGTCAAATGGTAAGAGTTGCCTTGGTTGGCTATACAAATGTAGGGAAATCTACAATTATGAATGTGCTAAGCAAATCGGATGTATATGCTGAAGATAAGCTTTTTGCCACACTCGACACAACTGTGCGGAAAGTTGTTATTAATAATTTGCCTTTTTTATTAAGTGATACTGTAGGCTTTATTAGAAAATTGCCACTTAAACTAGTTGAAAGCTTTAAATCTACACTTGACGAAACGCGCGAATCTGATTTAATTATACATGTAGTTGACATTTCGCATCCTGCGTTTGAAGAACAAATGGATATTGTTAACCAAACCCTTAAAGAACTTAAGGTTAACAATAAACCAAGATTGGTGGTCTTCAATAAAATTGATAAGTTTAGTTTCGTCCCTAAAGATGAGGATGACCTTAGTCCAAAAATTAAACAAAACTATTCTCTTGATGATTTTAAAAATCTATATATTGCTAATAATAATTATCCATGTGTTTTTATTTCAGCAAAATTAAAAGATAATATCGAAGAACTTAAAGAAATGCTGTTTAATATTGCTAAAGAAATACATTTTGAGCGATATCCGTATAACACCATTTAACCCGCATTATTCATCGCATCATTCATGGTTTGCTTATAATAAGCTGTTAGTCAGTAGATTGGCAAGGCATTTATGGTTTTATTATTAGCCAATTTTTGAGAAAGCTTACAATTATCTTTGTGCATCTGCTTCGTTGCGAAACTCTTGAACCTTAAGCTCACGAACACCTATAAAATATTATAAAAAGTGTGAGTAAATATAAGGATATATCTGCAAGTTTCGACGCCTACCAGCTACACAAAGCTAATCGTATGAATAATGCGGGTTAAGCCTGTTTTGCTATCTATTGTCTGCAAGAAAACTCCTTGTTTTTCCTGTCTTTGACAAATTAAAACATCTAATTACAACAAATAAATGCAGATTACAATTATTAAGTAGGCAGCCAAAAATTAAATTAACTCTTCTAACTCTTTTATTACTAGCTTTTTCCCAGCATCTCTATTTTTCCGTGCTGTTTCAGTAAAATAATTATGGTTAATAATAAACTTATACTGCATTCTATTCCACTGTTCAATTGTATCAATTTTTCCTCTTTCGAACAATTCTCTAAACAGATTTTGAGATATCGGAATAAAATCAGGTCTTCCCAAATAATCTAAATCTGCATCACACATCATTTTTTCAAGATTATCTTTAGGTTTAGGAGGCATTTTTGTTGCCATTATTAAACGCTTAACAGTATCGATTTGCTCGTCAGTAAACTTATATTTTCTTAATGTTTGTGCAGCCATCTTAGCCCCAATTTCTTCATTATCATCATAGCTTACCATAAACCCAGCATCATGAAATAAAGCAGCACATTTAAGCAAAAGCATCTCCTCTTCATCAACACCTTCTTCTCTGGCAATATCTTCAACATTATACAACACATTAATCGTATGTTTAATATTATGATAATACAAATTTGTTGGGAGATTATGCTGGAGTTGATCCATTATTTCTTCTTGGATCTTTTTAAATTTAATAAATTGCAATTTAATAATAAAATCATTATTAGGTGTTACTC
>JAQUBO010000256.1 GCA_028686735.1 Bacteroidales bacterium | reverse complement strand
ATATGTAAGATTATTAGCATCTACTTTAAATATTGTTAAAATTAAAAAACAAAATATTAATAATATAAATATTATTTTTTTCATATTAAAATATATTCTAATACTTTTTAATTATTTGTTATTTAACAACGTCTAAAGCATTTATTTGGATTATTCCATCATGCTTTGTTTTAGGTCAATATCTAGCGTTAATAAATATTTAGGAAAATTATTTTTTATATTTTTAAATGGAGCTAACTCTCTTTCTAAAGTCTTTGTTTCTCTTACTGTTAACTACATTTTCTAATATATGCCCTTTATCTCCTTGTTTTTTCCCAAGTAAATAATATCTTAATCCCGGGTCAGCAACATAATACTTATCCATTGTTTTTAAATATTGTTAGCCTTTGATATCGTTCCTACTAGCTTTAGAAAATATAAAACTTTCAGTAAAGGAAGTTATGTATTTTCAACCGTATGAACAATTATATTTCTACTATTTAAAGACATAGTTCAGCTATATTTTTAGTTGATGTTATATTTCCTATATTATCAAGTAAAAAGTTGATAACACTTTGAAGCATTAGTAAATCTAGAAACTTTTTTCTAGCAACTATATCTTTTAAAACTATCTAATCAAATATTGACTTTAAATATCTTTCTATTTCATTATCTGTTTTAAAAGTAAGTGTTAAAGGAAAAGGACTTTTTGTTATATAGTTTAAATAAATTCTTACTAAATTATTTTTATCTTCATGAACACTTATATATTCTTAAAAAGATAACGGTAGCATACTTATTTCAACATATCTTCCAGAATGCAGTGTAGCAAGCTCTCCTGATAAAAGATAAGCATTTGATCCAGATATGTATAAATCAACATATTTTTTTAAAAATAAGCCATCTAATGCTTTTTGAAATTCATCTATAAAAACATAATTTTTCTTTTTAGGATTAAGTTTCTCTTTAACATAATTTTAATTTTGCTATCTTATCATATAATTCTTTTCGGCCATTTAAAATATTTGACATTGGTTCATCTTTGGCATAAGTTATTAAACAATCAGCAAGTAATTTTGAGCAATCTACTCTTTTAAACCAAGCTCTAGATTCTGCTCCTTCAGGAATATCTGTAAAATTAGAACTATATACACATTGTAAAATACCATCTTCATAAGCTTGATCAAATTTTTCTAATCCTTCAGTAAATAAAGAAAAAGTTGCCATAACCCAAATCTTTTTAGGGTTTCTAATTTTTAATTTATTTAATATTTCAATAATACTTCCCCCACTAGAAATCATATCATCAATTATCAAGTATTCCCCATTTTCAATCTCTTTACCTAAATAAGCATGCTCAGCAATTGGGTTTTTACCGTTTTCATCAACTTTAGAATAATCTCTCCTTTTATAAAACATCCCGATGTCACAACCAAGCATTCCGGAGTAGAACCTAGTTCTTCCCATCGCACCTTCATCTGGAGATATAACAATTAAATTATCATAATTAATTTTTTCTTCTTGAACAAACTTAGATAACATTGGCTCTGTGGGGATAACATTATCAAAAGAAGTTAAAGGAATTGCCTGTCTTACTTCAACATTATGAGCATCAAACGTTGTAATACATTTAACGTTCATTTTTTCAAGCTCTTGAAGACCAATTGCACAGTCAAGTGATTCTCTGCCATTTCTTTTATGTTGCCTGCCCGCATAAAGAATTGTCTCCACTACAGTTATTTCCGTAGTGTTTCCGCAAGATGCAGAAATCACTCTTTTTAAATCTTGAAAATGCTCATCTGACATAATAGTATGAGTTTGTCCATATGCTTTATATTCTAAACTATGATTACACACATCTGTTACAATAAAAAAACGTTTTCCCCTTACTGAATTTATTAACTTTGCTTTTCCTTCTCCATTACCAAATCTAGTTATCTCTACATTAATAAAATTATTTTCTGAAAATCCATTTTCATCAATTAATATCTTTTTAACCGACTGTCCTAAATCTTTAACTGTATCCATGAATAATATTCTTATATTATCTTTCGCTTCCACACTACACACTTCTTTCTTTTACCTTAGTATTTATTTATCTGCTCTTGACAAAGTAACATTTTTATTTATTACCTCATAACTATCTACTATTGAAATAAAAGCCTTAGGATCAATAAGTAAAATACCTTCTTTTAAAACATAATAACTTTTAGTATCCATAACAGTCATTAAAATTTTAGATTTATTCTTACTATATCCACCCTTGACTTTAAACTCAGTTAAATCATTTTTCAACTCTTCCATAATATATTTTTTTACTTCAACTTCTTTTGTTGTAATTATATAAAAGGTTTTACTAGAACTTATCCCTATCTTAGTCCTAGTAGTCATATAACGAACTATAACTATTACTATAAGCGAATAAATCATATTTTCCAAACCAAAAGTAATTAAAGTCCCAAGTAAAACTAATCCTTCAATAATATATGATGAAAAATGATTACGATATATAGTGGCACTGTTAATAATATCCTGAATAATATCCGCACCACCAACATTCTTTCCTTCTTTATAGATTAAACTATAACCAATACCAGTAATAAAACTTCCAGTAATAACTGCCATAATCTTCTCAAAATTTTCTAAAGCAATATAATTATTTAAAGTACTTTCTAAAAAAATAAAAAGAGGAATTAATAAACCTGGCCAAACATATTCCTTCGATTTGTGTTCTCCTAAAGCAATTAAACTAATAATTATTAAAGAAAAATTCACAAGAATTAAAAATAATGATGGATCATAACCAATCTTATAATTAAGGAGGGCTGCTATCCCATAAATTCCATTAGGTACTATTTCATAGGGTAAGAAAAAAACATTAAAAGCTAGCGCTATTAATAAAGATCCGGCTATTATTTTTAAATATTTTTTCATATTTTTCCTTTCAACTAGCATAAATAACTCTATTATTATATTTACAAAGCAAAGTTACAAAGCTAGAAGTTTGCGATTATTATTTTAAAATTTTTACTTATTTTATTGTGGATAACTTTTTTGAAAGAAAAGTTATTTTTGGAAGTGTTCCACTTCCAAAAAGCGATATACTTTGTTCTTATGTTTTATTTGAAGCAAGTGGAAATACTTTGGGTTTAAAAGTCGCTTCGCTCCAAGAGTCAGCATAGCTGACAGGGAGCCTTTCGGCTCAGAAAAATAATTTCTCCGAAATTATTTTTACTACCCGACCCCAACAGCAGGCCGAAACGAGTGGTTGACAAGGGCATAGCCATTCGTATTGTAGAAGCTGAAGAGGCCAGCGAGGGTACCATAGTCCCAATAACCACCCCGATAGAACCAGGGATCGGACGTGTGCGGTAGGTAAGAATAGTCCCCGTACCAGCTACCTGCTCCATTTCCTTCCCAGGCTGTTCCATTATGTCTAGCAGCACCATAGCTTGTTTCATATACTGCATCTCCATATATAGTAGTATCATATTCCATACCATAACCTTTATATAATTCTTCTGTTGTATATCTACTAATATATTTAGCTGGGATATTCGTTATTTCAGTGGTATTAAAGCCACTAGTTGCAGGAAGATTATTGTAATTCCCCATAACTCTTTCCCATGCTCCTCCACTCATATCATATACTCCATATATATTACGAGTAGTGCTAGCATATACACCTTTGGAAGTATTGTATTTTACGCATATAGATTCATCTTTTGCATCTACACTTTGTCCAGAACAACCGGTTTGATACTCATTAAATGCATTATTATATACTTCTTCTGTGTCTGCTCCATATGCTGATTTAGAAAGGTATGTTACTGCGCCCCATTCTATATTAGTAAGCATATGAGGATTTACTTTACTTGATAACCAGCCATATGTTGAATTTGTTTTCATATTTAATGTAGCATTATAAGCATTTGATATATTTATACAGCGCCAGCTTGTTGCACCTGGTATAACTTTTATTGTTTTAGTTGAAACGTTATCAGCTGAATCACAACTTCTAGCACCTGATACTACACCTTCTGCAGCAGTTGGTTCATATTTCGCTATCCAAAAGCCAAGTTTTGAGCCTTCTACATCAAAAGCTGGATGAAGAAAGTGATGCATTGATGTATTTTTGGTATCAGCATTATATTCTTCTGTTGGTTTTATATTTGTGCTACTATCATTATCATTTGTTGTACCTCGTAAAAATTTAATATCAATTGTTCCGGTTGTACTTGATTGATATCCACTTGTTATTTTATATGCATATCTTGGTATCCAAACCCAGTATGAGCCATCAGCTGTTTTAGCATTAGCCCATTTTTTAGCATTATAATCATACCACTCTGGGTTATTAAAAGTTGTTTCTGTTTCGTTAAAAGATTCATCCCATATTACTGGGGTCATGCCTGTAAATAAGACAGGTCTATTTACTCCTTTTTCAACATCAAATCTATAATCAATATCTTCTAATGTGACATGAGCTTTGAATG
>JAQUBO010000255.1 GCA_028686735.1 Bacteroidales bacterium | reverse complement strand
GTGATTACAAAATTAAGCAAGTTATCATTTTAAAACCAAATCCCCCTGCTTTTGCTCATTCCGCTAAGCTCCATGAGCAAAAGCAGGGGGATAAATTCATTAACAACGTGGTGAAACTTTACAGATAAATCTATAATTTTTCTAATTTTACCTAAAATATTTTTTTATGAAAAACATAATTTTAATATTCGCACTTATTTTCTCTGCAAGTTTTACATTTGCACAAAATAATCTTAAAAAAGAACCTGAGACTACATCAAGGCAAGCATCAATAATGTTTAAACAAACTGTTTGTGATTTTGGAGTAATAAAACATGGAGAGGAAGCCAAAGCTGTATTTCAATTTAAAAATTTGACAAAAAAACCTGTAAAATTAACTAATGTGAGAGCATCGTGCGGATGTACTGGCACAGAGTGGCCAAGAGAAGAAATAAAGAAACGTGGAAAAGGTACAGTTTCTGTAAGTTATGATACAAGGCGGGTTGGGAAATTTAACAAGAATGTTTATGTTTATGTAGAGGGAAATGACCAGCCGATACAGTTGCAAGTTAAAGGAGAGGTGTTGCCAAATAATAAGAATATGGATAAGAATATGATTGGTGGAAAACAAAAGCTGGAGAATAAAAAAGCTGTAAAAAAAAGCTCGGATAATTCAGTTAAGCATGTAAAAAGGGTAGAGAGTAAATCTGCAACTAACTCTGGTGTGGTTCGAGAATCTGCTGCTCCTCAAAAACATATAAACAAAAAAGAGGATAAGAGTTTGGAAAAAAATAAAATAAATTAATATAAACTATAACAGAATAATTAAAATTTAATCGAAATGCCAAAAATTTCAGACAAAGGTATGGCAATGCCATCATCACCAATCAGAAAATTAGTACCGTATTCTGATGCAGCTAAAGACCGTGGTATTAAAGTTTATCATCTTAATATCGGGCAACCGGACATCAAAACCCCTGAAGTCGCTTTAGAGGCTATCAGAAATTTGAAAGAAACTGTAATTGCTTACAGCCATTCTGCAGGTAATGTCTCTTATCGAAAGAAACTTGCTGCATCTTATAAAAAGTATGATATTGATATTAACTCTGATGAGATAATTGTTACTACAGGCGGATCAGAAGCTATTACAATAGCGTTTATGTCAACTCTAAATAGTGGAGACGAAGTTATTGTTCCCGAACCATTTTATGCAAATTATAATGGCTTTGCTATTCAAACTGATGTCGTTATTAAACCAATAACATCATCTATCGAAAATGATTTTGCATTACCTCCAGTTGAGGAGTTTGAGAAGCTTATCACTCCTAAAACTAAAGGTATTGTTATTTGTAATCCCAATAATCCAACAGGATATTTATACTCAAAAGAGGAGTTATTTAGACTTGCCGAAATTGTAAAAAAATATGACCTTTATTTATTTTCGGATGAGGTTTACAGAGAGTTTTGCTATGATGGGAATACTCATTTTTCGGTTATGAATTTACCGGGACTTGAGCAAAACGTAGTTATGCTAGACTCTGTGTCTAAAAGATATAGTATGTGTGGTGTAAGAGTAGGTTGTGTTATCTCTAAAAATAAAGAGCTTATGAATGCAGCTATGAAATTTGCACAAGCAAGACTTTGTCCTCCTTCGTTTGGACAAATTGCTGCGGAAGCTGCTATTGATACTCCTCAAGAATATTTTGATGAGGTTTATACCGAATATATCGCAAGACGTGATTTTATGGTTGCTGAACTAAATAAAATCGAGGGTGTTTATTGTCCAAATCCAAAAGGAGCTTTTTATACCGTAGTTAAATTACCTATTGATGATTCAGACAAATTTGCTCAATGGATATTAGAAGAATTTGAATATAAAAACCAAACAGTTATGATGGCTCCTGCAACAGGATTTTACAATACTCCTGGATTAGGCAAAAATGAAGTTAGAATAGCTTATGTATTAAAAATTGCTGACTTGCGAAATGCAATTGAAACTCTAAAATATGCTTTGGAGGCTTATCCCGGAAGAGTTTTATAAAAATATTAAAATATTGTCGTTCGTTTGTTTGCAACTCGCTAATGAACGAACGATTTTTTATTTGTTATAGGGGCAGTTATTGTAATGTCGTGAGAGGTTATTTGTAAACATTTACGATTTTGATTATTCGTGTATTTTTATCTTTGTAAGAAAATTTCTTTACGTATTATCTTCGATCTACTTTGATTTCGCAAGTAGAAGTGTTTCGTGCTATACTTTGTTTCCTTTTACTATTCCTATTCACTGTTGTCCGATCAAAAGACAAAAAAACTATTTAGTGTCCGATATATTTCAAGCTTTACGTGATTTTTTTAAAATTTAACCGGACAACAACCATTTCTATTATCCATATAAAAAAATGCAGCCACAATAGTGACTGCATTTTTTATAATATTAATGTGAGTAAATTTAGTTCACAATCAGTTTGTGAGTGAATTCTTTATCATTAAACATAACTTTAACGAAATACACTCCATTTTGTAATTTACTGATGTCTATTGTACTGAAATCAGATGTAGGTTGAGTGTTGTAAACAACTTTGCCAAGTAGGTCAAAAACTTGAATTGAATTTGCGATTTGACCATCGAATTTAACAAAAACTTCATTGCGTGCTGGATTTGGATATATGCTGTAAACCAATGAATTATCTTTAATTGTATTAACCCAGTTTACAGTAAATGGAGTAGTTGTAAAACATCCGTTATCATCAAGTACAACAACTGAATAATTATCTGGAATTAAACCTGTAACTTCTGTTCCTGTTTCATCGTTCGACCATGTTATTGTAAATGGTTCTGTTCCACCTGTGATTACGACACTTGCTCCACCATCTGCAATGCTTTCACCACTTGCTGGAGTAACCTCAACTGTAACATTTGGGTTTGAGTGTACTGCGATGTAGTCAATTTTTGTTTCAAAATCACTACCTTCAGCATTTGAAACATTAAGTGTTACAGTGTAAACTCCTGGTGTTGAATAAGTATGATTTTGATTTTGTTCATTTGATGTTGCTCCATCACCAAGAGTCCAATTCCAAGTTGTAGGATTATTGGTAGATAAGTCTGTGAAGTTTACTGTTAGTTCTCCACATGCATTTGTGTTATCTGCTTCAAAGTCTGCGACAGGTGTGATAACTCCTGAATTGTAGGTAACATCAATGCAAGAGCTTGCTGTACATCCGTTGTCTTCAGTTACTGTTACACAATAATTACCAGCGGCAAGTTCTGTTATTGTTTGGTTAGTAGATCCGTTTGTCCATGAGTATTGATATGGTTCAGCACCATTGTATGCCATAACAGTTGCAGTGCCATCGTTACCTGCACTAGTTTCAGATGTCATACTCATAACAAGCATTGGAGTAACGCCGATAGATATATAATCGGTAATTGTTTTTGTGTCAGTTCCACCAGTATTTGTTACTGTTAGACTAACGGTGTATGTTCCAGCAACAGTGTAGTTATGAGTAGGGTTTTGAATGTTTGAAGTACTTCCGTCTCCAAAGTCCCAAGCCCAAGTTTGCGGATAGTTGGCACTTAAGTCAGTAAAGCTAACAAGTGTAGCACCGCAGGCTTGAGTAATATTAGCTTCAAAATCAGCAGTAGGTGTAGGAAGTGCTTCTTGTGTTACATTTATACAGCTACTAACAGAACAACCGTTAGTTTCGGTAACAGTAACACAATATTCGTTTGCAGTTAAACCTGTAATTGCCGATGTTGTTTCACCATTTGACCAAATATAAGTGTAAGGAGCTAATCCGTTCGAAACATTACTAACTGCGGCTGTTCCGTCATTTCCTAAAATTGTTTCTTGAGACATTCCTAGAGTAATTAACGGAGTTTCACCAATAGTAATGTATGCTGTTTTAACTTTGGAGTCTGTATCTATGATATTTGTAGCTTCGAGAGTAACGGTATATGTTCCTGGATAAGCGTATGTATGTTCAGGATTTTGTTCTGTGGAGCTTTCGCCATCTCCAAATGTCCATAACCAGCTGGTAGGAGCATTATTTGTTAGGTCTGTAAAGTTTACTGTAAGATTATCGCAACCAGTAGTTACATCAGCTTCAAAATTAGCTACAGGAGGAGCATCTGAAGTATTAACGGTAGCACTAGCTATAGCAGTACAGCCGTTATAGTCTGTTACTGTAACTGAATAAAATCCGCCAATTAAACCACTAATTGTCATATCTGTGTTAGATGTATTTGTTGTGCTACCATTTGACCAGTTTCCTATAAATGGAGCGGTACCGCCATTAACATTTACAGTAACACTTCCATCAGAATTACCAGTACCTGTTTCGTCTGTACTTGTAGCACTAGCAGTAAAGTTTGGGAATATCTCAACTGTTGCCGAGCCTTCGTTACTCCAGCAACCTTCTGCTGATTGTGCTCTAAAATAATAAGTACCAGAGGCTGATACTGTTTGTGATGTGCTCGCAGTTGTAGTACTTGTTCCGTCTGAT
>JAQUBO010000254.1 GCA_028686735.1 Bacteroidales bacterium | reverse complement strand
CATCGTATGGCTCAAAGTATTGAACATACTGCCATTTAGGACGGCCATCAATGGAGAAATTGTATCGGAAGTAACCGTTGCCCTTGCCATACGATACCCTTTGCTTGTGATTTGCGGAGTTGAGCTCGTTTGTCCCTTCCTTAAAAGGATGAATAAGGTAGTCGCCCGACCTAGTTACTAGAAAAGGATAGCCCGTTTCGTAGAAAGTTTTTTTCTCAAAAAAAGGTTTTAATACTTTATAATCTTCATCGCTAAACCCCATGCTATTCGAGAATTTCTCGGTAATGCTCATCATTTCAGCAATATCACCCATGCTCTCGGTCATGAAAGTGTGGGTGTCTTCAAAAGTTTTATTAATCTGACTTCTGTACATAAAATACAGGGCAATAAGCGCAAAGAGAAGGAACGAACCAAAAATGATATTAAATTTTGTGGCAAGATTAAAACTTTTGTAGTATGCAAATTCCTTCATTTCAATGTCATTTAGTAAAGCGGTAGTCTATGTTATCAGTATGTTTATTCGTGGTTTAATCTTTATAAAACAAAAACCAAGTTTATCTTTTGGCAATAATAAGCTAAAGTTTAACCCTCCTATTATGCTAAAAACAATATTAAAACGCTTTAGGTTATGTGGCAGTTAACTCGATTTGTTTTGCTGTAAAAACTAACATTAATAAGAATCAAAATTCAAACTTCAGTATTCTATAGAAATACTATGCGATAGAATACCAGTACATTAAAGGCGTTTTGCTAGGTCTCTCAAAATATCATACTGTTTATTCCTAACCTAAAGCATTGTTTAAAATAACCCAAAAACCCCATCAGGAGTTATTCCAAGAAAGCGAAACCAGGTTTCACCGGCCACAATATTAAGTATCCATGCAATTACCATTAAGGTAAACCCAAACTTAAAAGCATCGGTAAGGCTGTACTGATCGGTTTCGTAAAGAAGAGCGGCAGGCTTACTGTTAAATGGCAATACGTAGACGTGCTCAATCATAAAAGCGGTTGGGAGAGCTAGGCTAATGACGCTAAAGCCAAACCTATTGGCAACTCCTATTGCAATTGGTATGAAGATCATGGTACGCATTGTTTTCGATTGAAAAACTAATGCGCTAAAAACCATAACACCTGTTAGCAGTAAGTATAGTTTCCAGAACTGTGTTTGGTCGCCAATTCCAATGTTATCAAAAAATGCATTTACGCTAATTGAAGGAAGATCGGTAATGCTTAGACCAGCCCCGAGAGTATATGCACCTGCTGAGAATAGTAGGAGATGCCAAGGAATATCAACATCGTTCCACTTAATAATTCCAATTCTAGGTAGTAGTCCTACAATTGCTCCCACAAAGGCAACTGCTGTAGCGCTAATGCCATGAACCCTATCGGTAGCCCAAAAGGCTAAAATTGTTACAAAAATTATTATTGCTTTAATTTCTTGTACATCTATTTTACCAAGTTTTTCATATTCGGTTTTAAGCCTTTCCATTCCGCCTTCAATTTGCGGGAGCCTTTCTTCGGGCGATAGGGGGAAAAAGACTTTCATGGCTAAAATGTAGCCAATTAGCATTAGCCCAACCATAATTGGAAACATGGCAAAAAGCCAATCGGAGAAATATACTGAACCACCAACTGCACCCCCAATTAAAGCTGCGGCTAAAAGGTTTGCACCCGAACCTGTTACAAAGGCACCAGCACCAATGTTAATATTTAGTAAGTTTTGAAGTACGATACTTCTACCAAAATTATTTCTGTTTTTCCCTTGTCTTACTCCATAAATGGCTGCTATTACCATGAATATTGGGAGAAGAATTGCTGCCTTTGCTGTTGTGGCAGAAATAAATGCCGATAGGATTAGGTTTATGACAATGAAGCTAAGAAAAATAGTGCCAGCATTTTTACCAAACCTTAGGATAAACCAGAGGGCAAAACGTTTGGCTACTCCAGTTTCAACAAGCATACTGGCCAGTACAAACGACATGATATTGAGCCACATTACCGGATGTCCCAGTTGAGCATACGCTTCTCGTTCGGGAAGAACCCCAGTTAACACTAGAGATATTATTAGTATTAGAGAGGTTTGGTAGTTGGGAATGGCTTGGGTCATCCAAAGGATAATTGATGCAAGAAAAATGGCCAGCATATACGCATTGTTTTGGGTAAACGCCTGTGCCCCAATGCGGATGAATTCTGTATGGGCTTTCTCTGCTAAGCTCTCAGGATTTAAGTTTTGTAAAAAAGGGAGATCAATTACAAATGCAAAAAGAATAAAAACCAATATGGACAAAGGTATGCCAGCAATACCAAGCCATTTCTCAAAATTTGATTTATCCCTTTTTGGTAACTTTTCAATGCGATAGTTATGCATGTCTAACGGATCAAAATGGTTGTTACCATTATCACCATTTTCTACATTTTTCTTGCTATCTAAACTCATAGTAAAATTGAATTATTCCGAGATTACTCTTTGTTCGTAATTAGTACTGCAATGTAAATATGGGATAAAACAATAGCATTTATCCCATATTCTATTCTAATTTGTTTGTCGTAGTTTTTTGTGTTATTACAATAATGCTGTTACCATTTAGTAAATGGATTTTTCATGAGCATTGAGTTGTAGTACTTGGCATCGCCAGTTACTTCATTGCCAATCCAATTGGGCTTTTCAAATTTTTCTGCCTCAGAGTTAAGCTCAATTTCAGCAACAACTAGTCCTTGGTTTTCACCAAAAAACTCGTCAACCTCGTATGTGTGATTGCCAGCTTTAACTAGATGACGAGTTTTATCGATAACCCCAGGCTCACAAATTTTCAGAAGCTCTTTTACCTCATCAACGGGTATTTCCTTTTCCCACTCGTAGCGTGATGCTCCCGATTGATTGCCAATACCTTTAATTGTAATAAACCCCTTGTCGCCCTTAATGCGAACCCTTACAGTACGTTCGGGTACGGATGAAAGGTAACCTTGAGTTATGCGAGTTTGCTTAACGGCAAAAGGTTTGAAATCACCTTTTACTAAAAATTTTCGTTCAATTTCCTGTGCCATGGTTATTCGTTTGCTAAAGGTTTATCAATCATTCCAATTACACGCTTTATTGCCTGTAGGTAGTTTATATTTTCAACACCCTCAAGGCCAAGGTCTTTAATGGTTTTTTTGATATCCTCAATTTCGGTCGACTCGGAGTTTACTGTTGATATGCGAGCCCCGTTTACCCATACATAGCCAAATTCACAAATTGTATTGTTTACCATATAGCCATAGCGTTTTTTGTTAACTCGCACAGCTTGTAAATCGGGATGTGATTTAACCATGTTCATGAATTCATTGTAGGTGTAATCCTTATCTTCCAACTCCTTAATGGAAACTTGAAATGCGGGGAATACTTCCTTTTCAAGTATTGACGTTTTTATTGGAAATTCTCCCTTCATAAGGGGATTCCATTGTTCAAGGCCATCAACGGCTTGAACAAATGTTTTTATGTCAATTTTCCCGTCGCGAATTTTGGTGTTATTAATATTATTAGTTCTGGAGATGATGTATATCTCTTCGGAATACCTTTCCCAAACCTTTTCTGGAACAGGGACTGATAGTCGTGCCATTCGATGTAGAGCCTCTTTAAAATCTTGTCCAAATGATCTGAACTCAAAACGAGGCTTCGATATTTCGCCAATTTTTAGCTCTTCTTTACTCATGTTTTAAATGTTAATTGTTGATGGATTACTTCGATTTGAAAAAATACTAGGGGTGTACTTGTTAGCTCTAATCTAGGTACACCCCTAGCTGTTAGCCCACTAAAATTTAACTACGCGTTTTGTAAAAGAAGGCATTATTGAGCGTTAGCAGCGCCTTTGGTTATGGTATTAAGTATTTCCCAGCTGTAGGCCCCATCTTCAAATCTACCGAACGATTGGGTTTCTTCAAGTGCAGGGAATGCAGCAAAATCAATTACATTATCATTTGCATCTTCAAGCCATACATCCTCTCCGCTACCGCTTAGACCAAAACCAGCCTCGTCCTCAGTATCGACAACAATTACAAAATAGCTGTTTGCTGCAATGGTAGTACCCTCAGGAATAGTCATTTTTGGTTTTGAGCCAGAAAATCCGCCGCTGTCGTATATTTTGTATCCGCTAATGTTCACCTCTTCTGCCGAAGTGTTGTATAGCTCTACCCAATCAGGATCAAGATCAGTACCTTTAGAGAAAATTTCGTTCATAACAATAACAGGAGCAGAGGTTGCATCGCTGTTTGCCGTTCCGCGTGTTACATAATATAGAACTTGCCAGTTTGCTGAACCATCGGCATAGCGTCCGTACGATTGTGCATCTTCGAGTGCTGGTACTTCAACCTCATCGATAACACTCCCCTCAGCATCTTCAAGCCAAAGTGTTTCTCCACCACTTGAAATACCGAATCCGCTATCCTCTTCGTCGTCAACAATAATTACGAAAAATCCGTTTGCAGGAAGAATAGTTCCTGAAGCAAATTCCTTTTTAG
>JAQUBO010000253.1 GCA_028686735.1 Bacteroidales bacterium | reverse complement strand
TTTGTAAAAATCTACATAACCAACTAATTATTAGACATTTACCCCCCCTCTGATAGATAAGATAAATGGTGTTTGTATAAAACAAATCTACCTTAACATTGCTTTGATAAGAATAATTATATATTTGTTATCATCATTATATAACAAAAAAAGAAGAGCAGAAGGTTTGCACCCTCACGCCCTTCCACAAATAAAGCAAAGCAAAAATACAGTATTAATTTAATTTTTACTAAAGCATAAGCATAAATTATACAACCGGACATTTTCCACAGCAACAAGCAGTGGATAGCTTATAAACAAAATTTTAGTAATAAATTTAAATTAAAAATAATGAAAAAACATTTTTTATTAATTATTCTGCTAATTTCTTTTATAGCAGGAAATTGTTTAGTCGCACAGACTAATTTGAGAGAGGTTGTACAAACAACACAAACAACTAGAGTTTTTGCTGTACCAATCGGAACAGATTTATCAAAACTAACTAATTACGATTTTACAAAAATGATGTTTAATGACAAAATCGAGTCAAAGCAAAAATCTATTAACAGAGACTTTTATTTAAATATCGTTAAGACATTCCCTCAAAAACCGAGGTGGAAAAATGACTATGAATTTGAGATTGGAAAAATTGAGATCAACCAGTTTGGCACAAAACTATTTGATCATAATGGCAGATTACTGCATGAACAAATTGACACAATTGATAAAAACAACTTTAAATTAGACGCAAAAGAGGTATATAATTACGGACATAATCCCATCTTTGACATAGGCATTCAGGAACTTGCCAAAATGTATGAAAATATGGGTTTTGTTGTAAAAATATCTAACGAAAATGAACTATCTGCCATAAGCGATACGCTCGAACTATATTGCGACTACAAAAAACTAATATTAGAAACACGTTTTTTTGAAGACAGGCTTTTAGCAATATCAGATTGGAAACAATTTCAAAAAATTGACAAGTTTTGTATTCCAAAAACATACGTAATAACATCTTACGACATTATATCGGCTGGAACAAGATTGCAAATATCGGAGATAATCAATTTCACAGAGTATTCAATACTTGATGAAAACGGAAAGCCATTAGTTGAGTATAACTCAGGAAATCTCAGAAGCACGAATGCAGAAGGGATTAACCTATCAGAGTATAATGAAGTAGTAAAAAAGAACAGTAAACTTATTGTTTTCCCAAATCCGGCTCACGAAAGTATCAATGTAGAAATACCATATTATGCATCTGATTATTTAAATTTAGAGATTATAGGTTCTGCCGGAAATATAGTTTATTCTGAGCAGAATTTAACAAGTGGGTCAAACACAAATATCAACATATCAAATTTGCTTCCGGGAACATATGTCATAAGAACAGGTAAAGATGATAAATGGATATCCACAAAATTTATTAAACAATAGTTTTTTTAAAACATTAAAAACATAAGATATGAAAAACATTATTATATTAGCATTATTATTATTGTCAATTGTTGGCTTTGGTCAAATCCCATTTCCATTAGACAATCAAATATTAAAAGATATGCAACCAATAAAACTTGATGATGTGCCAGAGGTAGAGCAAGCCGAATTGCTCTATGACATTATCGAATTGCAGCAAGAAGAAGATGAAACAGAAAAACTTCGTATTGTATTTTGGCTTCATGGGTTAAGTGGCAATGGTGCATCTTGGAGCAATCCTGCCCAAGCAAGTGAATCTACTGCACTAAATACCCAAAACTTTCAGGCAAGATATATACATTCTCATTTGTTTGATTATTCAGATTTCACAGATGGTAGTTTATACACTGCTGCAAATCATATAAGAACACAACTTCGAGCAACAGCATCATCTGCAGGATCTTCGTTTGAAAATGATAGAACACGAAACTTCATTATCGCTCACAGTCAGGGAGGGATGGTTTCAAGACAGCTTCTAAATATGGATGTAACTAGCCAATTGGAAGGCATTTTAACTGATCAAGAAAGAGGTTATGGAGGCTTGGTTACTGTAGCGTCTCCTCTGCAAGGAGCACAGATTCTTAACAATCAAGGAATGATTTTACAAATGGCTGATGATGCCTGCACAAACCTAACAGAAGGACCCTTACTCACAAATGTTACTAATTTTTTCCCATTAACTGGCACAATTATTAGACATATAGGAAGAACTCTCATTGATCTAAATGTTTGCGAAATGGCAGCAGAGACAGCTTTACCTCTATTGTTTTCGGACAAGCTTGCTTCAATAACTAATGATTACTATGTTGAGTCATCAAAGATTACTACATTCAATAATGATGTCAACAATCCTTACTACACCTCAATCCCTAAAGTGGCCTTTTATGGAGTAGAGCCATATCAAAACATTTTATGGCGAACTGTCCGTTGGATAGATGAAGCACCACATCATGAAGATGTCTGGCAAGCAAATAATGATTACAAGTTTTATGATGAACAAATAGCTCCTATGTACTGGACATACCAATCAAACTTTGCAAATTACGAAGAAAAATGGGACGCTTATTACTGGGTTCCTGCATTGCGCACATACTATTTAAACAGAATGAAAGCTTGGAGAAACGGTCGGGACTGGCTAAACAATGCAAATAGTGGATGGGAAGCTGTAATAGGTGCTCTTGAATACGAATTTGTAGGCTTCAATGGGCTATGGCCACAAATAGACATTACCCGCTATGAAAGTGATGGTGTTGTAACGACGGGTAGCGCGATGAACATGCCGGGAGCTACTCATGAACCTGTTAGACTTGAAGGCATATATAACATCCAAACCCAACAATGGACTGGCTCTTCTCATATGCAGATTAGAAATGATGGCGCTTTAGAAGATAGACTAAACAAACTTTACGATGGACAATATGGATGGTTTTTTTACACAAAAACTAAATAATTAAGTAATGACAAAAATGACAATTTATATATATCTATTTAGTATTATCTTTAGTATTGGTTGCAAAAAACCTCCTATCGACCCACCTCCTCCGGTTGAAAACACTAAAACAAATTTATCGGTTGTGTGGCAAAATGTGTTCTATTCCGATTCGACAGCGGCATACTTTCACGACCCATATTTTTCAAATGAATATGTTGCGTTTTGCAGTTACCAGCTCGTAGGAGTAAGCAATATCAATGCCGGAATTGGAGTTTATAATAAAGAAACAGGAGTGAAACATACATTATGGAACAATGAACCTGGTAGCACTTTTAATATGACCGGAATTTCAGATTGGAAAATTTGTGGACAAAACAACAATCTGGCAGCTTTCTGCAATGGCTCAGCAGTTAAGTGTTACGACATCAATGATGGCTCGGAAATATGGTCCATTACTGATGATTTTTTGCCAAGGATTAATGATTTTGGGCCTTATTTGTATTGTTCTGATGTTTCTGCGAATAGGACTAATGCAAACCTTTACAGAATCGAATTGGAAACCGGTGCAAAAACCAGATTATTTACAGCCTATAAAACCAATGGCTATGAACCTAGCCTTGAATCATATTCAGGTTGGATATCTCCATGGGGCGACAGTATTCTTATTTTCCAGAACAGACAATGGAACTTTCCAATTGGTGATGGCAGAGTCGATATTTATGCCTATAACCTTAAAGCAGATACTGTACTGTGGATAATTGAGGATATTTCGACTGATGGTAACTCAAGTATTCAAAAACCAAATATAGTAGGAAATTGTTTATTTTTCCAAGGAATAAAATCACAGCACTGTATTGACCTTATAGGCGGTGAGGTCGTGTGGGAGCATCAGTATGAGAACGCAGGGTTCGCCAGTGTAGAGAATCTTTATG
This sequence comes from Bacteroidales bacterium, assembly GCA_028686735.1. Taxonomy (GTDB): domain Bacteria; phylum Bacteroidota; class Bacteroidia; order Bacteroidales; family ML635J-15; genus Bact-19. Next base: position 703 of record JAQUBO010000253.1, on the reverse strand, counting down.
CTGATGGAAAGCTTTTTGCAAGATCTCAGGACAATCTTATTGCCTATGATGCTCAAACAGGTACCACCTTGTGGAAAATCGATAACACCTACGGTTTGCAAACAGGTGGTAGAATGGGTTATTATCAGGGAAATATATTTTTAACAGGGATCGATCTAAAACACTATTTGCGACATCCTCAGCTATTTTGCATCAATGCTATTGATGGTTCTCTAAAATGGAAGGGTAATAGAGTTTATGACGGTGCTCCCATTGGTAATATGAAAGACGGTGTTATCATTAATCAAAACACGGGCTATCTTTATGTCAACGATTCATATAGAATAATCTGCATTGACCTTAACAATACGCCATTGGATATATCTAAATAGCATCATTTGCGAAACAATATAATTGAGACTGCTTAAACATTAGGCAGTCTCTTTTTTAAAAGTGATAAAAGTAAAAGGCGAAAAACTGGGAAAATGAATTTGCTAATAACAGTTTGAAGCAAAATGTTCGAGAATTGTGAATTACGGCCATCACACCCCTAAATCCCTAAAGGGAAGCCGACACACCTTGCAGTTGTGGGCAGGCCTCCCTTTAGGTCATTGAGCTTACTTGCACTGAATTAATAGAAGTGGAGTCAGTCGCTAGGAGGATGTCTCAAAGACTTCAATCAGCCGCTCAATAATATCATCCGAAACAAACATCCCTTGCGAGC
>JAQUBO010000252.1 GCA_028686735.1 Bacteroidales bacterium | reverse complement strand
CCGTTATATTCAGGAGTTGGGGAATAACCTCTCAATATTGGACTTGTATGCAGTATTTTGTAATTAAATTGGTATGACTTGTTTCTTTCTGTATAAAATGTAAAACATCAAGATTTAAAAACCTTATTGATTTTTTCTTTTCTCAGTATTTTTAACCAATTCCAAATTGTCTATTCCAAGATTTTCCAAAACATATTTGTTCCATCTTTTCATGTTTTTATCATCTCGACCACGGTCGGTTTCCATAACGAATTGTTTTGAAATCTTTTCCATTTCTGCTTTAGTAGAATAATAGATGGCCTCTATTTCGGATAAAGTGTATTTGTTCTCATCTAATTGTTTTTGCATTTTACGACGTTCAATTTCGCAGATGTCAAAGTAAATATTAAAGAATGCTTTGGTATTTGAGGTTTCGGCGTATTTGTAAAATGTTTCCATTGTATCAAAAATAGTCCATGATTTGCAAACAATAGAATCTCCAATTTCGGTAACATCAAGTAATATCTGGACTTTTAAATTGTATAAATCACTTGGGAATTGCATTTTATCCACATCTTTTGAAATATTGTCATATATAGATGGACTGGACAATATCACTCTTTTATCTGTTGACCAAAACACATAATGAAATTCAAAAAAAGATATGTCTTTCTGAAAAAACTTCTCAAATATAATTTTTCCGTCTTTAATATTAAGTTGATTTTCTGCATTGCCATACTCATCGTTAACACCTATTTGTTGTTTTTGTTTTGTTGTTAAAAGTACAATATCATTTGAATTCCAAAGCACTTTATTATAAGGAATGAAAGTCATGAGCATATAATCATTAAAATCATAATCGTATGTAAAGTAAGGTAGAATAAATGGCTTATTATAGTCATAATAATATATTAGTCCATTTGAACTTATTTTACTTGTAGTCCTTTTATTTATGTCTTCTCTAACAATAGTGTCTCGTCTGCTAACATAAATAAAATCATAATTAAAAAATGTGTAATCGGGTAAGTAACTGTACTCTGGATTGAATGAATAGCTAACATCCATGTTAAAGTTCTTTATTGTATCAATTTCAAATAATGGTATGAGCGGACAAGTTTCTGCATTTTTAACGCTTAAACTAATATTAAGAACCTGTGATGTTTTCTTTTCAATCCAAACTTCGCCAGAAAAATGGTTTCTTAAATTGTCATAAGGATAAAATTTTATATGGTAGTTTTTTCCATCAAAAGAAAGTAATTCAAGATTGAAAGTTTTTTTCATAGTTCTTTTGTTGTACTGGAAAGGACATGATGGAAAATTTTCGTTTTCTTCAAAATAACAAAATTGTCCCATTGCCTTGGATGAGTTTAATGTCAAAAAGTAATTTTCTTTAGGTGGGGGTATAAAAGCCTTTCCGTTACGGAATGAAAAATGATTGATTTTTGCTCCTGACATTGTTGCATTATACAGGCATTCCAATATTTCTACAGTTTCTTCGGACTGTCTTTCTTTCTCATAAACATGGTTTATGAGAGCAAAATTATTAACGGAATCATAATACGGATTTGAATATATTACTTCAAGAGGTGTTGCTTTTGTTTCGACACAATAATAGGATTTGGAAATGTTTTGATCGTAATTACTCTTTACTTTTCTTCGACTGTTTGATAAAATTTTATACAGGTAATCATTATCGGCATGTATTTCGACTTCTTGCAATTCATAAGTGTTTTTTTGCAGAAATACATTTTTGTTTTTCAATAAAGCTGATGCTGAAATAGTTAGGTTTTTGTAACCAAGGTATGAAAACACCAAAATATCATTTTCAGAACTTACCGTAATTGAAAACACTCCATCAGAGTTTGTAATTGTCCCCTTACCTGTTCCAGAGACAGACACATTGCAATAAGCAAGAGGTTCTGCTGTATCACTATCTTTAACTGTCGCAATAATTTTAACTTGTTGTGCAAAATTAAAGGTCGGGAGTAATAAGCACATTATTACAATGCGATATTTTATGTCTTTAAATTTCACAGTTTTGCTTATAATAATAACATGCATTAATAATACTCGAAGATAAAACATTATTTTTAAATTGCAAAATATTTTATTATAAAAATTTTGTTTTAAATGTTGGTTTTTTGAGAAGAAATAATTGATGCTAAAAACAAAATAAGCTACAATAATTTATAAACGCTTTGGCATTCTTATAAATACAAACATGCTACATAATCGTAATGTGGACCTTTTGCTATAAATTGCATTTTAAAATTACATTGTCCAGCAACTGCTTCAATTGTATAAGGGTCAACGAAAAACCAATTGAACTTTCCTGATTTTTTGTTTTTATATTCAAGATTATATATCAGTTCTCCGTAGTATTTTTCAGTTAGTGGAATGGCAATACTACCGTCATCTTCGAGATAAAGATATTGCAAATCGCTTGAGTCGAATATTATTTTGCCTCCTGGATTTAATAATGTTCTTAGATGTTCGAGTAGTACGGGTAATTTTGGGAGATTTCCCGCAATCCCAATACCATTCATTAAGAGTAAAATAGAGTCATAAGTTTTTCCGGTGTGTTTAAAAATGTCTTCGCAAAGAACATTTTTCACACCTCTATTTGCCATTACTTCGCAACAACCGGCTGAAATATCAAGGGCAGTAACATTATATCCTAAACTTTGTAAATATAGTGAATGAGAACCTGCACATGCCCCAATATCTAAAATGTCGCCACGTGCTTGTTGTAGTGCCGTCTGCTCGTGATGAGGCATTTGGTCAAAACCTCTAAATAAATGCTCGGCAGGCAATATGTCGGTTTCTGCAATGTCTGTATGTACAATAATTTGTGCGTTTTTATCGCCGTTGTAGTAGTCTGTGCAGCAACGACCAAAAATATCTTTATCTTTGTTAATTCTCATCGTTATATATCTTTTGCTATTGCTTAAACGAAAATGATTTTAAAAGGTTGCAATAATACAGAATTGTCTTTACTACTTTCATTTAAGTTTGTGGTTTTATAGTTTGGATTTCCTCTTAGATCTTACAATCCCAATTAGAATAATTGAAATATATATTATAGTTAGACACAAGCTAAATAAAGATAAAAAAAGACAAATTTGCTACGAAAAAACAAAGATAAAAAGCGATATTTTTGATAAGTTATTGAAAAAGAATAGACTTAATTATTGAGAAGTAAATAAAACCTTTACTATTTTTGTCAAAACGATAATTGTAAAATGCAAAAAACTGGAGAAATAATACGGACATTACTAGAAAAGGAAGGCTATCATTTAAGAAAGGTGGGTGCTTTTATTAGTGACTAAATGTTATATGAGATTGGCAATGAGGAACATGCAAAAGACGCTTTAAAAGTTGCTGAAAAAAAACAAATAATGAAAAATAGAAATAATGGGAAAAGCTAAAAATAGGAAACGTAGTAAAATACTACATCAAAGAAAAAAAGAAAGAGAGAATGGCATAATATCTAATAAGAATAATACTCAAGGCTTATCAGAAATTAAAAGAAGATTAGATAAAGCGTTAACTAGTGATGTGCAGTTTAATTACAATAATAACCCAAAGGGCAGAAAAATATCTGATGCTGTTTTAGAGATGATACGTCCTTTATTGAAAGAAGCAATGACTTTTGATGATGAACGAAATATTGTTGGGCTTGGAGTTATGGCTTGGAATTTAGGTGTAATAAAGAAAAATAAAGGAGAGACAGAAATGCAAAAAGCCATTAAAGAATTTAGTATGGAACTTCCAAAACCAATAATAAATGTGCTGCTTGATTACAGCAAAATTAAATGTGAAAATTATAGCGAATACAACGAGCTAATTGTGGATTACGAATTTACAAGATTAAACGATAATCAAAACAATTTAACTGTTGCTTATAAGTCTACAAATAAATAAAAATACGCTATATGCCAACATTCTATTTCAAACGAAAAATATTCCAGAAAACAAATAAATTATGACAAAAAATGAAATATCTAAAATAATTATAAATATTTTTTGCCTACTATTCACTCGGATTGTTTATTCGAAGTTATTGTTGAACCTTAGCAATTAATTAAGTTTAAGTAAAAAAATATCAACACTTGGATTGATTATGCTTTTGCTTTCATCTCTTTTTTCAGCATCACAATTTCTTCTTTTGCTTGCGATTCCATAGATGAGTTTTCTTCGGCGCGTCTTACTAAATAAGGCATTACCTCTTTTATCGGTCCATAAGGAACATATTTGGCAACATTATATTCTTTGGCTGCCAGATTAAATGAAATATTGTCTCGCATACCGTAAAGTTGTGAAAACCAAAGTCGTTTATCGTTATTTTTTAGCTTGAGTTGCTCCATTAAGTTAACTAAATTCATAACGGATTCCTCATTATGAGTACCATTAAAAACCTCAATATGCTTAATGTTTTCAACCGAAATTTTTATAGCTTTGTCGTAGGCAGCATCAGTTTCAGATTTTGTTGAATATATTGGGTCGGGATAGTTTCCTTCTTTTGCTCTCTGACGTTCTTTTTCCATATAAGC
>JAQUBO010000251.1 GCA_028686735.1 Bacteroidales bacterium | reverse complement strand
TAGTCTAATTAACTGGTCAATTCTTTCAAGAAACTCTATTTTATCAGTCATAGTGCTTTAAATATTTATTGTCGAATACAAAATCTGCATTATGTACAGTAGCAAACGACAAATATACAATAATATTTTTTTATACAAATATGTTTTTTTACAAAAAAGGACTGCGTAGTTTTTATACTCCTGAAAATGTGCTTGATACATACCAATAGAAATATTCTGGCGCTAATTAGCTTTTAAGCACTTGATTATTTCTATATAATGCAATATTTTAGTAAATAAAAAATAAGTGTAAAATCTAAAGATGTATTTGTTGTTCCTTGAAGTACTTTTTTATTCAATAATGCATTTTATACTTTCTGCAAAATAGAGACATGTTTTATTGCTTTGATTTGCTTTGATTTGCTTAGCTGTATATTTCACAGTTTATTTGCTTTCGTTCTCATTGTACGCATTCCGATACTTACGGCCGCATCACTTATTCCCAATAAGGAAACACCTTCGCGGGTAATGTAAGATCTCTGTCTCAGAGTTTGCGAAGTATATGATTTACCATAAAACTTTGCAATCATGCGAAGGCAGGTTGCCCCGCAATTCATTGCATCGAGTTGGGAGTAGTGGGGAAAGTTAGTCATTATTTGCTAAGCGCTTTTTGTTCATGTCTCTTATTTCAATCGTCTGTTCTTCCCATCCGGGATTTTCGGCACGCCATTGTTCAACACTTATCCAGCCGTCTTCACTTTGCCATTTTGCAATGTATGGATTATATGTGCAAAAAACAGGTTGTGAAAAATTGTCTTGAGTTGTTCGTCTAAAACGACAATCAATACACATATATCTAAATTCACAATCTTTACATACATCTATTTCATCTTTGGAATAATTCATATAACACCAAAAGTTCTCTTTACTAATTATTTGAGACAAAGTGTTTTTTGTTATATCCCCAAAAACCTCATTACTTAAAAGACATTTTTTCACGTTTCCATCCTTTGTAACAATCAATTTCTTACCTAAACAGTTATTGTTAGAAATACTGTCAACATACATACTTTTACTAATTACAAAACCAGTTTGAAAAGAAAGTTCACATTTATTTAAAATATTATCTTTACTCAAAATATATTGTTTTAGTCTGAATTTATCATAGAAATTAACTGAATTTTCATTTGCATTGTAAATGAATACCCTAAACAATCTGATCTGTGACAAAAAAAAGGATTCAATAAAACTATTCATTTCAGTACCGTCCCACGAAACGGCTAAATCTATTGAACGAAACGCTGTATTGTTAAAACTCACCAAGAAATCATAAATCTTATTTTTTTCATTTTTCCCCTTTGACAATAGCATTAAATGCTCACATCCTAACTCAGATAATTCATTTATCAGATATTTCAAATTTGTAATTGTTTTCTCTCCAATTTCAATAATAGCATTATCAATAATTTTATCACAGGTATGCCCAATAATAAATTTTTGAGGTTTGTGCTCTGTACTGAAATTTAAAGGAAAGACAATTCTTCTTTTTACGAGAGAGATAAAGTATTCTTCTATTATATTAGAAAATTTATTGTCATATATTAATTTTATTTCTGCTATAGTTCTATCTGGGTGTAAATTTAGTATTTCATACAAAGCATTAGGAATATAGTGGTAATTACTTTCTGACAGTAGTAGAACGATGCTTCTGGAATAGCCTCTTACCAAGATATTAGTTGAAGGTAAGATGAAATAACTTTGATTAATATCTATAACAGACATATTTTTTTACTGATAGGATAAACAACAAATTGTAATTTTTGATCCGTGCACATATAGACAGGTTTTGGATTATCAATTAGTGTCAAATTTTCATAAAATTTAGGAAGTAATTCTCCAAAAGACTTCTCATATTGTTTTCGTATATTCTTCATATAAATATTCTGCTATTCGTTCTTCAATATTATAATTGCAATTTTTTGCCACAAAATCAAATTGTCCAAATGGATTTACCTCCAAAAAATACGTATCTCCTTTTTTATCTACTATTAAATCAAAAGATCCTGTTTGCAGCTTCGATTTTTCCATGAAAAGTAAAATAGACCTTGTTATACTTTCAGAAAGCTTACAGGATGAGTAAGTATTGGTCTTGACGTAATTCTTGTACCTTATATCAATATTGTCAGTTTCTTCAGTAAATATCATCATAGGATAAATGCTGCGATAAAAAACAAATACTCTTAACTCATAAGCTCTCTTAATTTGTTCCTGAAATAAACTGGGAAAAAAACGTTCATCTTTACCTATAATACATTTCTGGGTATATGTTACATAATGTTTGCCATTTTCAGTAAAATTCAAGCACTCCGACATTGGTTTTGTTATTATATCACCCTGTAATTTACCCAATATTGTATTCGATAAATTTGAGATACATGTTTTCGGAATTCTAAAACCTACTTCTATCGCAGTCTCCAATTGCTCAAATTTTGATATAGATGCATTAAAAGGATGATTTATCCATAATTTTGATTCTAACTTTTTTTGGAAATATGAATTTATAACTTCTGCTTCTTTAGTCAGATTGTCATATATTTGAAATGACACAACATCCTTAACTTTGCGTTTGAAGACAGAAGGAATGTCCCACTTTCTGTTCCAAACAACCCTTATTTCATCAAAAAGCACTCTCTCACCTAAATACTCAAGTTCAAAACTGCAATCATTATTTGACACAGAAATATTGATGTTTGAATTAAAGAAAAACTTATCTACATCAAGTCTCAGACATTTAACATTAAAATCTTTGAGACTTTTAATTACTTTATAAGTAGAATAGTCTAGGCTATGGCTAAGTATGAGTATCATAAACAGATTATTTTATACCATACATTTTGTTATATTTAACAATCTCCTCTTCAACAGTTGTCGTAAAACCAAAATCTTTTCTTATTTGATTTATGTTTTTGCGATTTTTGGTAGGTTGCAACTCATTTGGCTGCATTTTACCATCTATTATTTTGCTAAAATATTGTGTTCCATAAATCTGCTTTTTATTGCAATATCTTCTTAACCTGTCATATGCCATCGCCCATAAGAATTTATCTGCTTCGTATTTTAAGACCGCTTTCTCCATGAGTGGCACATATCTTTTCAAATGCTTTTTATCCGAATGTTGCATAATATAAAAAGCATAATTGCCAGATATTTTACCGACCATACTGTATGTTGGCCATCCAATCTTATTAACAACTGAATCCAAAAAAACAGTATTAATGCTATCCACATTTTCCGTAGTCATTACTTTTCCAGCAAATTCGCCACCCTTCATAATTGGCTGCGAATGTATTAGTCCTCGGTATTTTTGATCTTTTATTCCATGAAGAAAAAGACTGATTGCAAGTGTAGTATCCTTAATCTGACCACTTTCCATTAAAAACTTTCCTATCAATTTATCATAAACATAATTCCATTTGTCACTTTTTCTAAGATCTTCGATTCTATAATCTAAAAAAATTTGAGGACTAAATGAATATGGCATTTTATTAATAAAATCGACTAAATAGCTTTGTGATATTTGGTAATTTCCTGTTTTGGAATAACAAACAGCTAAACTGTATAAATCATCGTTAGAAAGGCTATCTCTTGATTTTAGCTCCTTTATTGCCTCACGATATTGTTCAAGCTCCACTAATGAATCAAGTATTGGAAAGCAGTAATGACTACGATCTTGGGAGGAAACATAATAATTTACACAAAACAAAAACAAAAACGAGTAAAATAACTTATTATAACTCATATTTCAAACTAAAAAAAAAACTTAAAAAATTGAAGTGGATACCTTTAAGAATCCACTTCAACAAAAGACTATTAAACTATAGGTGTTAAGCATCAGGAATAATTTGCCAATCGCCTGTTGGTTTCCCAAATATATTATAATGTTGTTGATGTTGAGATGTTACCGCCTCAAAACATTTTTCCGCATACGGGCATGTAACTTCAACCCACGCTTTGGTTGTAAACTCTGTTTTCCATTTTCCGCCAGAAATTTTTATCATTTCTGACTCATTAAGTTTATTAAACTTGCTCGAATCAATTTTTTCGAAATTATCCATAATTTTAATTTTAATTAGGTTTATAATTTAATCCTGTGTTGTCCATGTGCTTGTTACATGTCCGAAAATGTTAACATCTTCCCAATGTTGCAAAGTTCTATTTTCATAGCATCTTGACCCTTCCGGCAGATGATCAGGACAATCAACACGTATTTGGTAAGTTTCTGTGTTTACCAATCTACCCCTTCCTCCAAAGGCTTTCCCCATTTCTTCACCCGAAAGCTTATTGAATTTTGATTCTTCTATTTTTTCAAATTTCATAATAAATAATTTTTAATTAGACATTTTGTGTAAAACAACACCACAAATCTAAAGCATGCCACTGCCATATATTGTCAGTGGGCAAAATATTTTGAGAAAAACCTCCTTTTATGTTTTTCATGTCTATATTTTCAGAGTTTTTCGGAAAGAATTTTATTTTTAAACATCCTTCAATTTCATATTTG